>NZ_JBQHUP010000036.1:0-26341 GCF_052065175.1 Dysosmobacter sp. HCP28S3_G4
ATTTCATTCCGAATTTCCATTCATTGCCCTTTTTTGTCTGGTGCATTTCCGGATCTCGGGCTTTCTCCGCATTCTTGGTAGAGCTGGGAGCATTGATGATGGTGGCGTCTACAATGGTGCCGCCCTTCATCATGTGTCCGGTTTGTACCATGACGCGGTTGATTGCATCGAAAAACAGTTTGTTCAGGCCGTTTGCCTCCAAAAGATGACGGAATTTGCACAGCGTTGTTTCATCCGGAACCGCTTCCGTCATGAAGTTAATGCCTGTGAATTTTCGCATGGCATAGCTGTCGTAGATGGCGTCCTCGGTAGCCGGATCGGACAGGTTGAACCAGATCTGCAGCAGATACATCCGCAGCATTTTCTCAATGCCCATGGGCGGACGTCCACGTTTTCCCTTAGGGTAGTAGGGTTCGATAACACCAACCCACTCGTCCCAGGGAATGATCTCGTCCATGATTTCCAGAAATTCCTCCCGCTTCGTTTTCTTTTTGCGGAAGCTGTATTCGATATCCGTAAATGTTTCCTGTTTCTTCATCGTCATACACCACCATTGCTGTGATAGTCTTATTATCCCACATCCGGAGCCTTTATGGTAGTGCGGATTAAATCAGAGGTTCCTTAGAGATGGTGAACACATCCGCCAGGACTTCGCCCTCAGAACTGTGGATAAAGCAGTCATGCTTGTCCTTTGCTACATCGATACCAACGGAAACGACCATTTCAAAAACCTCCAACGGTAAATTTGTGATGCTGTTCCACAGAACACTTTGCTTTTGTAGCCTTGTTCCACATAAACCGTCTGGCGGTATTTAACTGATTAACAAAACTGCAAAGGGCTGTGGTTGGAACCTTTCGAGAACCATCTTGTGGTAGGAGGCGATTACCAATCCACAGCATCCCTTACAGTGTAGCACAGCCCTTGGAGAGGGGCTCTAATAACTACTACTCTATAATACAAGGAGGCAGCGCCATGACGAAGGACGAGCTGAAGGAGAAGGCCAATGACCTGCCCCTGGCCCCCGGCGTCTATCTGATGATGGACAAGACCGGCAAGGTCATCTATGTGGGCAAGGCGAAAAAGCTGAAAAACCGGGTGAGTCAGTACTTTCAGGACTCCGCCTCCCACACGGTGAAGACCCGGCAGATGGTCTCCCAGGTGGACCATTTCGACACCATCTTCGTCACCAGTGAGTTTGAGGCCCTGGTGCTGGAGAACTCCCTCATCAAGCGGCACAGCCCCAAGTACAACATCCTGCTGAAGGACGACAAGGGATACCCCTTCGTGCGGCTGTCAAAGGAGGAATACCCCCGGTTCACCATGGCCAACCGCTACGCCGACGACGGCGCCCGGTATTTCGGGCCCTTCGGCGGGCGGTATGAGACCCGGCAGGCCATCGACGCCGTGTGCGCGGCACTAAAGCTGCCCACCTGCCATAAACAGTTCCCCCGGGATCTGGACGCGGACCGGCCGTGCCTGAACTATCATATGGGCCGCTGCGACGGCTTCTGCCAGTCCCGCATGAGCGCGGAGGAGTACCGCCGCCGGATGGACCAGGCCGCCCAGCTGCTGGAGGGCAGGTCCAAACAGCTCCTGCGGGAGATGACCGCCGAGATGGAGGCGGAGGCGGAGGCCCTGCGGTTCGAGAAGGCGGCCATGCTCCGGGACCGCATCGCCGCCATCGGCGCGCTGAGCAAGAAGCAGACGGTCATCGCCGGCCTCTGCGCGGACACGGACATCTGGGGGCTGTACCGGGGCGCCGGAAAGTGCTGCTACGCCATCCTCCACATGGAGGACGGCAACCTGACGGGCCGGGAGACGGCCTTCTTCTCCGCCCCCATCGAGGAGTCCGAGGGGGAGATGCTCTCCGCCCTCACCGCCCAGTACTATCTGCCCCGGTCCATCCTGCCCCATGAGATCCTGCTGCCGGCGGAGACGGAGGACTGCGAGGGCCTGTCCGAGGTGCTGACGAAACGGGCGGGCCATAAAGTCTGGGTCCACATCCCCCAGCGGGGGGAGAAGGCGGAACTCCTTGCCATGGCCCGCCGCAATGCCGCCGAGGAGACGGAGCGTGCCACCACCGTGGAGGAGCGGACCAATCACACCCTGGAGCTGCTGGCCAAGATGATGAACCTGCCCCAGCCCCCCAAGCGTCTGGAGTCCTTCGACATCTCCAACACCGGCGCCAGCGACATCGTGGCCTCCATGGTGGTGTACGGCGGCGTGCGGCCTCTGAAATCCGCCTACCGCCGGTTCCGCATCAAGGGCCTGGAGGGCCATCCCGACGACTATGCCTCCATGGCGGAGGTGCTGCGCCGCCGGCTCCAGAGGGCTGCCGACGGCGACGAGAAGTTCCTCCCCCTGCCGGACGCCTTCCTCATCGACGGCGGCGTCACCCATGCCCAGGCGGCGGCCCGCGTGGCGGAGGAGTTCGGCTGCGCGGTGCCCATCTTCGGCATGGTGAAGGACGACCGCCACCGCACCCGGGCTCTGGTGACGCCGGAGGGCCGGGAGATCGGAATCGCCGGACAGCAGGCGGTGTTCTCCCTCATTGGCCAGATCCAGGAGGAGACCCACCGCTTCGCCATCACCTACCACCATGAAAGCCACGGCAAGAGCACCATCCGCTCCGCCCTGGACGACATTCCCGGCATCGGCCCCAAGCGCCGGGAGGATCTGCGGAAGCACTTCGGCACCATCAAGGCCATTCGGGCCGCTTCCGTGGAGGAGCTGTCCGCGGTGGTGCCCCGCTCCACCGCCCAGGCGGTGTACAGCCATTTCCGCAGCGGCAAGATGGAGAAGCAAAAGGACGATATGGATTGAACCGGCTCCGCAGGCATCAGGCCCGCGGAGCCTGGTTTCGTCCGCGCTTCCGCACGTCCCGCCCATTGCGGACGGCGGAAAAAATGAGTATAATAAGTGGTACGACTCGATCCGACGGAAGGTGACGCCATGTACATCGCCGATTTACATATCCACTCCCGGTTCTCCCGCGCCACCAGCCATGACTGCGACGCACCCCATTTGGACTGGTGGGCCCGGCGGAAGGGCATCCAGCTGCTGGGCACCGGGGACTTCACCCATCCCGCCTGGCGGGCGGAGCTGCGGGAGCAGCTGGTCCCCGCCGGGGAGGGCGTCTATACCCTCCGGGAGGACCTGCGCCTACCGGACGCCGCTCCCGGCGAAACGCCCCGGTTCGTCATCACCGGCGAGATCAGCTCCATCTACAAAAAGGATGGAAAGACCCGGAAGGTCCACAACGTCATTTTGCTCCCTTCCCTGGAGGCGGCGGACGAGCTGTCCGCCCGGCTGGAGGCCATCGGCAACATCCACTCCGACGGCCGTCCCATTCTGGGGCTGGACAGCCGGGACCTGCTGGAGCTGACGCTGGAGGTCTGCCCCGACGCGGAGTTCATTCCCGCCCACATCTGGACGCCCCACTTCTCTGTGTTCGGCGCGTTCTCCGGCTTCGACTCCCTGGAGGCCTGCTTCGGCGACCTGACGCCCCACATCCATGCGGTGGAGACGGGACTGTCCTCAGACCCGCCCATGAACTGGCGGGTCTCCGCCCTGGACGGGCTGACGCTGGTGTCCCACTCCGACGCCCACTCCCCCGCCAAGCTGGGCCGGGAGGCGGACCTGCTGGACACGGGCCGCACCTATCCGGAGCTGGTGGGGGCCATCCGCACCGGAGAGGGCTTTCTGGGCACCGTGGAGTTCTTCCCGGAGGAGGGCAAGTACCATCTGGACGGCCACCGGAAATGCGGCGTCTGCCTGTCTCCTGCGGAGACGGCGGAGCGGAACGGACTGTGCCCCGTTTGCGGAAAGAAGCTGACCATCGGCGTGGAGCATCGGGTGGAGGAGCTGGCGGACCGTCCGGCGGGCTTCCGGCCGGAACACGCCAAACCCTTTGAGCGTCTGGCCCCGCTGCCGGAGGTCATCGCCGCTTCCACCGGCGGCTCCGCCGCGGGCAAAAAGACCCAGGCGTTGTATGAGACCATGCTGCGGGAGCTGGGGCCGGAGTTCTCCATCCTCCGGGAGATACCGCCGGAAGATATTCAGCGGATCGCAGGCCCCTGCGTGGCGGAGGGTATCCGGCGGCTCCGGGCAGGACAGGTGGAGCGCCGTCCCGGCTTTGACGGCGAGTACGGCGGCATCTCCCTGCTGTCCCCGGCGGAGATCCAGCGGCTCAGCGGACAGATCTCCCTGTTCGGCGCCGAGCCCGCCGCCAAGAAAGCCCCCGCCAAACGGGAGCTGAAAAAATCCGCTCCCGCGGAGCAGAATGCCCCTTCCGCCCCCTCCGGGGAGACGCTGAATCCGGAGCAGCGGGCGGCGGTCACCTCCCAGGCCCCCGTGACGGCGGTCATCGCCGGACCGGGCACCGGCAAGACCAAGACGCTGGTTTCTCGCATCGCGTGGCTGGTGGAGGAACAGGGCGTCCGTCCCGGTGAGATCACCGCCGTCACCTTCACCAATCAGGCCGCGGCGGAGATGCGCCAGCGGCTGGAGGCCCGTCTGGGCGGGAAGCGGGCAGTGAGCCGCATGACCATCGGCACCTTCCATGCCATCTGTCTGGATCTACTGGGGGATGTGCGCCTCATCAGCCAGGGCGATGCCCTGGAGACAGCCCGGGACGTCCTGCGGGACGCGGGCGTCAGGAGCAGCGCCAAAAAGCTGCTGCAAGCGGTCTCCCGGGTGAAGAACGGCGCGTCCTGCGCCGACGCGGACCTGGATGAAGCGCTGTATCAGGATTACTGCGCCCGCCTGCGGGCTATGGGCGTTCTGGATTTCGACGACCTGCTGACGGAGGCCATGAAGCTGGACACCGCAGGGCAGAAGTCCTTTACTCACCTGCTGGTGGACGAGTTCCAGGACATCAACGACGCCCAGTATGAGCTGGTGCGGTCCTGGAGCCGGGGCGGCCGGAGCCTGTTCGTCATCGGCGACCCGGACCAGTCCATCTACGGCTTCCGGGGGTCCTCCGGCCGCTGCTTCCAGCGGCTGACGGAGTCGTTCCCGGACACCCGCGTCCTCCATCTGACGGAGAACTACCGCTCCGCACCGGAGATCTTACAGGCCGCCCTGCCGGTCATTGAAAGGAATCCCGGCGGTCCCCGGACGCTGATCCCCCACCGTCCCGGCGGCACCCCCGTGCGGCTGGTGCAGGCGGCGGACGACTTCGCCGAGGGCATCTGGATCGCCAAGGAGATCAGCCGCATCACCGGCGGCGTGGACATGCTGGAGGCCCAGGCGCTGGACCATGAGCGGGAGCTTCGGGCCTTCTCCGACATTGCGGTGCTCTGCCGCACCCACCGGCAGCTTGAGCTGATGGAAAAGTGCCTCCGGCACGACGACATCCCCTGCGTCGTCACCGGACGGGAGGACTTTCTGGACGACGACCGGGTACGGGGCGTGCTTTCGTTTCTGTTCTCCCTGCTGGATCCCCGGGACGGCGCCGCCCTGACCACGGCCCTGCGTCTGCTGTGGGACTGTCCTGCGGATCTGACGGAAAAGGCCCGGACTGCCTGCGGCGCAATGGAGACTTTCGATCCCGCGGCGCTGGAGGAGACCGTCCGGGGCTATGGCCCTCTGGAAGCGTGGCTGGCCCGGGCGGCGGAATGGCTGCCGCTGGTGAAAACGGAAAAGCCATGGAAGCTGGTCCAACGCTGGGAGACGGAGTACGGCTCCTCGCCGGAGCTGGAGCGGCTGCGGAACGCCGCCGTGTTCCACGGCTCCTTGACGGAGCTGCGGGAGGCATTGACCCTGGGCCAGGAGGCGGACCTCCACCGGGCCGCCGGAAAGGGCTGGGAGTCCGGCGCCGTCCGGCTGATGACCCTCCACGGCGCCAAGGGCCTGGAATTTCCTGTGGTCTTTCTGGCAGGACTGAAGGCCGGCGCATTGCCCCTGGAATCCCCGTCCCATCCGGCGGACATGGAGGAGGAGCGGCGGCTGTTCTACGTGGGCATGACCCGCGCCCGGGACGAGTTGATCCTCACCGCCGCGCCGGAGCCCTCCTCTTTTCTGACGGACCTGCCGGACAGCGTCCGCCGGGAGCGGGATGCCCGGTTCCGGGACCGTCCCGCCCAGCAGCTCAGCCTGTTCTGATCTGCGTCTCTGTTTTTGCATCTCTTATTTCATTGTTGTTTGCCCCGGGGACTTCCAGGTCCTTTGTCAGGGCGGAAGGGAGTACCCCATGAGTATCTGGGAACTGTTCAGCATCCAGGGAACGCTGTTTATCATGATCCTGGCCGGAACCTTTCTCCGGAAAAAAGGCATCCTCGACGAGAACGGCACCCGCTGTCTCACGGATCTGTGCGTCAGCGTCGTCATCCCCTGCAACATCATCCAGTCCTGCCTCATCGAGTTCGATGTTTCCATCCTGCGGACCTGCGGCCTGCTGTTCATCGTTGGATTCGTCACTCAGCTGATCTGCGTGGTCTTCAACCGGTTCCTGTTCAACCGCTACCCGGAGCAGCAGAAGAAGGTGCTGCAATATGTCACCCTGGTCTCCAACAGCGGATTTCTGGGCTATCCGGTGGCGGAGGGCGTCTACGGGAGCCTGGGACTGCTGTACGCCTCCGTGTTCCTCATACCCATGCGCATCGTCATGTGGTCCGTGGGCACGTCCTACTTCGTAGCCGGGAAGACCGACTGGAAAAAGGTCATGAAGAACGTCCTGACCCATCCCTGCCTGATCGCCGTGTACATCGGTCTGCTGGTCATGTTTACCCAGATCCAGCTGCCCTCCATTGTCACCATGCCCATCAAGTACATCGGAAGCTGCAACGCCGCCCTCACCATGTTCATCATCGGCACCATCATGGCGGACGTACCGCTTCACACCATCGTCAACCGGACGACCCTGTGCTTCAGCGTCTTCCGGCTGGCCATTCTGCCGGCCATCACCCTGGCCCTCTGTCTGCCGCTGGCCATGGATACCACCGCCGTGGGTGTCTCCGTCATCATGATGGGCATGCCCGCCGCCTCCACCAGCGCCATCTTCGCCGCCCGGTATCACAGCGACGCTCCCTTTGCCACGAAATGTGTGGTGCTGTCCACCCTGCTGTCCATGCTCACCATCCCCGTCTGGTGCTATTTCATCGGGTGAGACGACCTTCGGAACAGGAAAACGGTCCCTGCGGAAGTTGCTTCCGCAGGGACCGTTTCATTTCTCTCACACTGAGACGGACTCACGTCTCGTCCCGGCCCTCCAGATAGTGGATGAACTGCTGGGCGGTGCGGCCGGAGAAGCCGCCGTGGCGGACCTCCCAGGCGTTGGCCTTCACCATCAGCTCCTTGTCGTCCATCCGGATGCCCTGGCGCTGAGCCAGCACCCGGACGATGTTCTGGAACTCCTTGGGGGTGGGGGCGTTGTAGTTGATGGCCACGCCGAACCGGGCCGCTAGGGACAGCTTCTCCTCCATGGTGTCGGAGCGGTGGATGTCTCCGTGGTGTTCCATGTCCGTGCGGTCGTTCCAGGTCTCCCGGATCAGATGGCGGCGGTTGGAGGTGGCGTAGATCAGCACATTGTCCGGCCGGGTCTCCACGCCGCCCTCGATGATGGCCTTCAGGAACTTGTACTCCACCTCGTTCTCCTCAAAGGAGAGGTCGTCGATGAAGATGATGAACCGGTAGTTCCGGTTTTTGATCTGCCCCAGCACGGCGGACAGGTCCCCGAACTGGTGCTTGTAGATCTCGATCATCCGCAGGCCCTCGTCGTAGTACTCGTTGATGAGGGCCTTGACGCTGGTGGACTTGCCGGTGCCGGCGTCGCCGTACAGCAGCACATTGTTGGCGTGCTTCCCCGCCAGGAACGCCTCCGTATTCTGGCGGAGCTCCCGCTTCTGCTGCTCATAGCCCAGCAGATCCTCCAGCATGACGCCGTCGATGTTGCTGATGGGCAGGAACTCCACGCTCTCCCCGCTGCGGCGGATGCGGAAGGCCCGGTTCATAGCGAAGACGCCGAAGCCGTACTGGCGGTAGTAGTCCGTGATGAGGCGGAACATCTCCTCCTCGTCCGCGGCCCCCTCCAGTGCCTGACACAGCGTCCGCACCTGACGGCTGATGTCGTGGTTGTAGGTCCGCTCCCGCTTGGGGATGGCGTGATAGTGGCAGATGGTGGTGAAGCAGTCGATGCCCAGGTCCCGCTCCATGGGGGCGAAGTCGTAGTTGAACAGGCGGCGGAATACGGCGAAGTCGTTCTTTGCGAAGTGGTTGACGCTGCCCTCGCTGGCCCCCACCCGCTCGCAGGTGAGGGTGAAGGAGTTCTGATTGGTCATCAGCACCCAGGTGAGGTAGCAGTGCCACAGGTTGCCGTCGAAGCCGCAGACCGTGCTGAGGTCCAGGATACGTTTGATCTGGGCGTAGGTCCGGCGGATGAGAACATCCTTGCCGCAGTTCTCCTCGTTCCAGTCCCGGACGATGTCCGCCAGGCTCAGGAGGATGCTGTCCTCTCCCAGATCACTGTACAGCAGCAGATGCGCGATATCGCGGTACATACTCTCCAACCTCCGGTGTCACTCCAGGATGGCGCCCCGGTCGGCGGAGGAGACCATTTTGGCGTACCGGGCCAGATAGCCGGTCTTGATCCGGGGCTCCGGGCAGACCCACTTGGCCTTCCGGTCCGCCAGGACTTCGTCGCTGACCTTCAGCTCGATGGTGTGGTTGGGGATATCGATGGCGATAAGGTCGCCCTCCTCCACCAGACCGATGGTGCCGCCGCTGGCGGCCTCCGGGGACACATGGCCGATGGACGCGCCGCGGGTGGCGCCGGAGAAGCGGCCGTCGGTGATGAGGGCCACGTCCTTGTCCAGACCCATGCCCGCGATGGCGGAGGTGGGGTTCAGCATCTCCCGCATGCCGGGGCCGCCCTTGGGGCCCTCGTAGCGGATGACCACCACGTCGCCGGCCTTAATCTTGCCGGCGTAGATGGCGGCGATGGCGTCGTCCTCGCTGTCGAAGACCCGGGCGGGGCCCTCGTGGACCATCATCTCCGGAGCCACGGCGGACTGCTTGACCACGCAGCCGTTGGGGGCCAGATTGCCCTTCAGCACGGCGATGCCGCCGGTCTTGGAGAAGGGATTGTCCAAGGGACGGATGATCTCCGGATTCCGGTTCACCACGCCCTCCAGGTTCTCGGCGATGGTCTTGCCGGTGCAGGTAATGCCGGTGGTGTCCAGCAGACCGGCCTCCGCCAGCTGCGCCATGACGGCGTAGACGCCGCCCGCCCGGTCCAGGTCCTCCATGTAGGTATTGCCCGCCGGGGCCAGGTGGCACAGGTTGGGGGTCTTGCCGCTGATCTCATTGGCCATGTCGAAGCTCAGTTCCACGCCGCACTCATGGGCGATGGCGGGCAGATGGAGCATGGTGTTGGTGGAGCAGCCCAGGGCCATGTCCACGGTCTCGGCGTTGTGGAAGGCCGCAGGGGTCATGATGTCCCGGGGCCGGATGTTCTTCTCCACCAGCTCCATGATCTTCATGCCGGCGTGCTTGGCCAGCCGCAGGCGGGCGGAGTAGACGGCGGGAATGGTGCCGTTGCCCCGCAGGGCCATGCCGATGGCCTCGGTGAGGCAGTTCATGGAGTTGGCGGTGTACATGCCGGAGCAAGATCCGCAGGTGGGGCAGGCGTTTTCCTCGTACTCCTCCAGGCCAGCCTGGTCCAGCTTGTCGGCGTAGAAGGCGCCCACGGCCTCGAACATGTGGCTCAGACAGGTGCGGCGGCCGTCGTTCATGGTACCGGCCAGCATGGGGCCGCCGGAGACGAAGATGGTGGGGATGTTGACGCGGGCGGCGGCCATCAGCAGGCCGGGCACATTCTTGTCGCAGTTGGGGATCATCACCAGACCGTCGAACTGGTGGGCCAGCGCCATGGCCTCGGTGGAGTCAGCAATGAGGTCACGGGTCACCAGGGAGTACTTCATGCCCACGTGGCCCATGGCGATGCCGTCGCACACGGCGATGGCCGGGAACTCCACCGGCGTGCCGCCTGCGGCCCGGACACCGGCCTTCACGGCCTCGGCGATCTTATCCAGGTTCATGTGGCCGGGGACGATCTCGTTATAGGAGCACACCACGCCGATGAGGGGGCGCTCCAGTTCTTCCTTGGTATAGCCCAGTGCGTACAGCAGAGAGCGGTTGGGGGCGGCGGGCGCCCCCTTCTTGACAACGTCGCTTCTCATGGGAAACCTCCGGTCTTATCAGATTTTGGCATCCTCCCCGGACAGCAGGCGGCACACCTTGCCGGTGCCTCCTGTCCGGGGAGGGTGGGAAAAGCTCCGGGACAGGCGGTAAGCCGCCCGCCCGGAGCAACAGGTGTGTTTTAGTTGGAAGCGGTATCGGGATCGGTGTCGTCGCCCCAGAGCATGTTGCGGCGCAGCTCGGCACCCACGGTCTCCATGGGGTGCTTGGCCAGGATGGCGCGGCTGGCATTGAAGAAGCAGCGGCCATTCTTGTTCTCGGCGATCCACTTGCCGGCGAAGGTGCCGTTCTGGATGTCGGTGAGGACGGCCTTCATGTTCTTCTTGGTCTCTTCATAGGGCAGCACCCGGGGACCGGAGACATACTCGCCGTACTCGGCGGTGTCGGAGATGGAGTAGTTCATCATGGCCACGCCGCCCTTGTTGATCAGGTCGATGATGAGCTTCATCTCATGGATGCACTCGAAGTAGGCGTTCTCGGGGGCGTAGCCGGCCTCCACCAGGGTCTCGAAGCCGCACTTCATCAGCTCCACGACGCCGCCGCACAGAATGGCCTGCTCGCCGAACAGATCGGTCTCGGTCTCATCCTGGAAGGTGGTCTCCATGACGCCGCCGCGGGCGCCGCCGATGCCGGCGGCATAGGCCAGACCGATGTCATAGGCCTTGCCGGTGGCGTCCTGCTCCACAGCGATCAGGCAGGGCACGCCCCTGCCGTTGACATACTGGCTGCGGACGGTGTGGCCGGGGCCCTTGGGAGCGATCATCAGAACGTCCACATCCTTGGGGGGGACGATCTGCTTGAAGTGGATGTTGAAGCCGTGGGCAAACATCAGGGCATTGCCGGACTCCAGGTTGGGGGCGATGTCCTTCTGATAGACCTGAGCCTGGACCTCGTCGTTCACCAGCATCATGATGATGTCGCCCCACTTGGCGGCCTCAGCCACGGTCATGACCTTCAGGCCGGCCTTCTCGGCGTTCTCCCAGTTCTTGGAACCGGCGCGCAGGCCGACGCACACGTCGCATCCGGAGTCCTTCAGGTTCAGCGCATGGGCGTGGCCCTGAGAGCCGTAGCCGATGATGGTGATCTTCTTGCCGTTCAGCTTGTTGATGTCGCAGTCCTTCTCATAATACATTTTTGCCATAGTCGTATTCCTCCTTGAGTTTATTGTCGTCATATATCGTGCTACGCCCTCTCTCGATGGCGATAGTACCGGTCTTTGCGATCTCCAGAATGCCGAAATCGCTGAGCATGTCGATGAGCGCGTCGCTTTTGCTCTGGCTGCCGAACACCCACAGCGTCAGGGAGTCCCGGCTGACGTCGATGACCTTGGCGTGGAAGATGTTGGCGATCTGAATGGCCTCTTCCCGGGCGGCCCGGTCCGCGGCGGCCACCTTGATGAAGGCGATCTCCCGCCGGATGCAGGTGTCCTCGTCCAGGATCTTCACGGCCTTCACCGGCAACAGCTTCCGGCACTGGGCGGCAATCTGGTCGATCATCAGTTCATCGGCGATGATCTCGATGGAGATGCGGGCCACGCCGGGGCGGTCCGTTGCGCCGGAGACGATGGACTCGATGTTGTAGCCCTTCCGGGAGAACAGCCGTGCCACCTGACTGAGGATGCCGGGGGAGTCGTCCGCCAGGATGCAGAGAGTGTAGAGCTTCCGCTCGGTGTTGAATTGCTTTTTCATCTCGCGCCTCCTCAGTTCAGCAGGAAGTCCGTGATGGGAGAACCGGCAGCCACCATGGGACGGACCATCTCGTCGATGTTCAGCCGACAGTCGATGACCGCGCCGGTGCCGCAGGCCAGGGCCTGAGCGAAGACGTCCTCCATCTCGGCACGGGTAGTGGCCCGATAGCCCTTGAGGCCATAGGCCTCCGCCAGCTTCACGAAGTCCGGGCCCCGGTCCAGGGTGGTCTCGGAGTAGCGCTGGCCGTAGATCAGACTCTGCCACTGGCGGACCATGCCCAGCGTGCCATTGTCGAAGATGACGGTGATGATGGGCAGGCCGTAGTGCTCCACAGTGCACAGCTCATGGCAGTTCATGCGGAAGCAGCCGTCGCCGGTGACGTGGATGACCCGCTTGTCCGGGTTGCCCATCTGCGCGCCGATGGCGGCGCCCAGGCCGAAGCCCATGGTGCCGAAGCCGCCGCTGGTCAGCAGCTGGCCGGGATAGGAGAAGTGCAGGTACTTGATGGCCCACATCTGGTGCTGGCCCACGTCGGTGGCCACGATGGCGTCCTCCGGCGCTTTTGTCCGGATGACCTCTAGCACCTGCTGGGGCGTGAGCACCGGGCTGTCCTCCGCCACGGAGGGCGCCCGCAGAGGCAGGATGTGCTCCTTCCAGACTGTGTGCTGGTACTGGGGCATCCTGTCGTTCAGCATCCGCAGGACCTGCTTGGCGGAGCCGATGATATGGTGGTCCGTCAGAACGTTCTTGTCGATCTCCGCCCGGTCGATGTCGATCTGAACGATCTTGGCCTGCTGGGCGAAGGTGGCGGGGTCCAGCGCCACCCGGTCGGAGAAGCGGCAGCCCACGGCGATGAGCAGGTCGCACTCGTCACAGGCCACGTTGGAGGCCCGGGAGCCGTGCATGCCGATCATGCCGGTGGTCAGGGGATGTCCGCCGGGGAAGCCGCCGCCGCCCATAACGGTGATGGCCACCGGGGCGTCCAGCTTCTCGGCGAATTCCCGGAACTCCCGGTCCGCCTTGCCCCGGACCACGCCGCCGCCGCAGATCAGCAGCGGCCGTTTCGCCTGGGCGATCATGTCCAGCAGGGTGTTCACATCCTCCTGATTGGGCTCCGGGTTCTTCAGCTGGGTGCTGGCCAGCGCCCGGATGCTGTCACAGCCCCGGTTCTGCCGCCAGGGGATGAACTCGTAGTCGATCATCTGGTCGGCGGCGGTGACGTTCTTCAAAAAGTCGATGAGCACCGGGCCGGGACGGCCGTTGGCCGCCACGGCGAAGGCCTGACGCATCACGTCCGGGATGGTCTGGGCGTCCCGCACCAGGAAGGTTGCCTTGGTGATGGGCATGGCGATGCCGGTGGTGTCCACCTCCTGGAAGGAGTCCTTGCCCAGGAAGTTCTCGCCCACGTTGCAGGTGATGAACACCACGGGAGAGGAGTCCAGATAGGCGGTGGCGATGCCGGTGGTGAGATTGGTGGCGCCCGGTCCGGAGGTGGCGAAGCACACGCCCACCTTACCGGTGGAGCGGGCATAGCCGTCTGCCGCGTGGGAAGCCCCCTGCTCATGGGCGGTCAGAACGTGATGGATCTTGTCCTGATAGCGGTACAGTTCGTCGTACAGGTTCAGGATGGTGCCGCCGGGATAGCCGAAGACCGTGTCCACCTCCTGCTCCAGCAGGCACTCCATGATTGCCTGCGTCGCTCTGATCTTCAAAACGCATTCCTCCTTATGTTCACCCGAACGGCGGCCACCGTCCGGGGGCTGGTCAGATCTTTCCAGCGCCCTTCTGCAGGGCGATGACGCCGGTGCGGGCCACTTCCAGAATGTTGTAGGGCCGCATCATATCCTCGAAGACGCTCACCCGGTCCGGCGTATCGGAGAGCTCCATGGTCATGGAGGTGGGGGAGATATCCGCCACCTTGGCGCCGCAGATGTTGCAGATGGTCATGATCTGCTCCCGGGTGTTCTTGTTGGCGCTGACCTTGATGATCATCAGCTCCCGCCCGATGAGGCTGCTCTCGTCCAGGGTGCGGACCTTGATGACCTCAATAAGCTTGTTCAGCTGTTTTTCCACCTGCTCCACCACGCTGTTGCCGCTGTCCACAATGATGGTAATGCGGGAGAGAGTGGGGTCGTCGGTGACGCCCACGGCCAGAGAGTCGATGTTGAACGCCCGGCGGGAGAACAGGCTGGTGATGCGGTTCAGAACGCCTGCCCGGTTTTCCACCAGGACGGAAATGGTTTGTTTCATCTCACATTTCCCCCTTCTCAGTCGTAGGTGCCCACGTCGGGGTGGACCTCACAGATCAGGATGCAGCTGCCCTTGACGGCCAGAAACCGGTCCAGCGTGTCGTCCAGCTGGTCCTCGTCATTGACAACCAGGCTGGGGATGCCGTAGGCGGCGGCAATGGTCTCAAAATCGGGAGAGCCGTCCAGGTCCACGCCGATGGGGCCGTGATAAGGGGCGGTCTTCTGGATCTGATGGACCAGGCCCAGCACATGGTTGCGGAACAGGACGATCTTGATGTCCATACCGGCGCAGCGAATGGCCGCCAACTCGTTCATGGCCATCTGGAAGGAGCCGTCGCCGCAGACCACAATGGTCTGCCGGTCCGGCAGAGCCACCTTGGCGCCGATGGCCGCCGGCAGGGCGTAGCCCATGGTGCCCAGGCCGCCGCTGGTCAGCAGGCGTCCGTTCTTCTGGGGCAGGTACTTGCAGGTGAAGATCTGGTTCTGGCCCACATCCACGCAAACCACAGCGTCGTCGTCCAGCCGGGCGCCCAGCTTCCGCATCACGGTGCCGGGGAACACGGAGCCCTCCCGCCGGGGGAACTCCCGGGTCAGTTCTGCTTTCCGATACTCCTTCAGGCACTCCCGCCAGGCCGCCGCGTCAGGGGCGGGGACGTCCAGCGCCAGCAGCTGCTGGAGGATGACCTTCACGTCGCCCACCAGGGGAATGGCCGCCTGCATGTTCTTGCCGATCTCCGCCGGGTCCACGTCGATGTGGATGGTGGCCATCCGGCGCTGGATCTCGTCGGGAGAGAGGATGGCCCGGTCCGCCGCCCGGGTGCCCACCATAATCAGCAGGTCGGACTTGGCCAGGGCCTTGTTGGCGCAGCGGTTGCCGTGGGCGCCGATCATGCCCATGTTCAGGGGATGGTGGGTGGGCATCAGGGACACGCCCATCATGGTCTTTACCACGGGGATGGAGTAGCGCTCCGCCAGCTCCAGCAGCTCGTCCCGGGCGTGGGCCAGCCACACGCCGCCGCCGGCGCAGATCAGGGGCTGCTTGGCCTTGGAGATGGCCTCCGCCACCCGCTTGATCTGAAGATCGTTGCCCCGGACGGAGGGCTTGTAGCCCCGGATGTGGACCTCCTCCGGGAAGGTGACATCCGGCACCGCCTGCTCCTGAATGTCGATGGGGACGTCGATGAGCACCGGGCCGGGACGGCCGGTGGAGGCGATGTAGAACGCCTCTTTCAGGATCCGGGGCAGCTCAGCGGCGTCCTTGACCAGATAGTTGTGCTTGGTGAAGGGCGTCACCGCACCGGTGATATCCACCTCCTGGAAGATGTCCCGTCCCAGCAGGTTGGAGGGCACCTGGCCCGTAATGGCCACCATGGGGATGGAGTCCATATAGGCGGTGGCAATGCCGGTGATCAGATTGGTAGCGCCCGGTCCGGAGGTCACGATGCACACGCCCACCTTGCCGGTGACCCGGGCGTAGCCGGAGGCCATATGCCCCGCGTTCTGTTCTGTGCGGACCAGAGTGTACCCGATCTGCGGAATGTCCTTCAAAGCATCCATTACGGGACAGATGGTGGCGCCGGCATAGCCGAAGATGTGCTCCACGCCTTCCCGCAAAAGCCCTTCCATCAGGATTTGGGCTCCTGTCATTTCCATACGTGTTCCCCCCATGTGTCAAAATCTCAGGCGTATGCCTGTAAAGAAAAAGTCCGCGGCCCTGTGTCGGGTCACGGACTTTCGGGAGTGTTCATTTCAGTATCCGGCGGCTCCGCCTGCAATCTCAGCAGGGACTGACGGCCGCTTTCCTGATCTGCGCATGACCAAACACACTATTCTTTTTCTGGAGAATGCTAATTCGTACCAGAGCCAGAATAATGCTTACCAGAGAGATGCTGATCAGATTGGTCAGTGCAAACATGGTATCCATAGGAATTTCCTCCGTTTTTCAACGGGCAGACAGACGTCCGAACCGGCGCTGCCGCAGGAATGGGAACATCTGCTTGTCTTGCATTGTTATTATACATTTCACTACAGCAAAGCACAACTGTAAAAACAGAAATTCCAATTTTTCTGGAACCTTGAACGAATTTTTAAATATCGCTGTCGGATTTTCTATGAAAATTGCATGATTTTTCCGCGCTTCCGTCTTTCGGCGGACTGCGGAAAAAAGGATATCGCGCCCGGTCAGATGCGCTGGCGGATGAGACTGCCCATCTCCCGGCAGCCAACCAGTGTTCCGCTCTCGCCCAGGATGTCGCCGCAGCGGTAGCCGTCCTTCAGGACCTTGTCCACGGCGGCCTCCACGGCGTCGGCCTCGGCGGCCATATCGAAGCTGTAGCGCAGCATCATGGCGGCGGCCAGAATGGTGCCGATGGGGTTGGCCTTGTCCTGTCCGGCGATGTCCGGCGCGGAGCCGTGGATGGGCTCATACAGGCCCCGGGTGCCGTCGCCCATGCTGGAGGAGGGGATCATGCCGATGGAGCCGGTGATCTGGCTGGCCTCGTCGGAGAGGATATCGCCGAACAGGTTCTCGGTGACGATGACGTCGAACTGGCTGGGATCCCGGACCATCTGCATGGCGGCGTTGTCCACGTACATGTGGCGCAGCTCCACGTCGGGATACTCCGCCGCCACCTCCGTGACGGTCTTCCGCCACAGACGGGAGGTGTCCAGCACGTTGGCCTTGTCGATGGAGGTGACCCGCTTGCGGCGCTTCCGGGCCATGTCGAAGGCAACCCGAGCCACCCGGCGGATCTCATGCTCGGAATAGGCCATGATGTCGGTGGCCTTTTGCTCGCCGTCCACCTCCTCGGTGGAGTGGCTGCCGAAGTACACGCCGCCGATGAGCTCCCGCACCACCACGAAGTCGATGCCCCGGGCGGCGATGTCCGCCCGCAGGGGGCAGGCGGCGGAGAGGTCGGAGAACATCCGGGCGGGCCGCACGTTGCTGTACAGGCCCATGGCGCCCCGGAGCTTCAGCAATCCCCGCTCCGGCCGGTTGGCGGAGGGCTGGCTGTCCCACTTGGGGCCGCCCACGGCACCCAGCAGAACGCTGTCCGCCGCCAGGCAGGTCTCCAGACTGGAGTCCGGCAGGGGCACGCCGAAGGCGTCGATGGCGTTGCCGCCCATGGGGGCCTCCTGATAGGTGAAAGTATGGCCGAATTTGGCGGCCATGGCGTCCAGAACGCCGATGGCCTCCCCCACGATCTCGGGGCCGATGCCGTCGCCCCGGATCACAGCGATGGTCTTGTTCATTCTCCGGCCTCCTTCGCTTTCAGGGAGGCCATGAGGCCGCCCTTGGCGATCATGTCCTTGATGAAGGGCGGGAAGGGCTCGGACTGATAGGTCTCGCCCTTGGTGACGTTGGTGATGACGCCGGTGTCGTAGTCCACCTCCACCTCGTTGCCGTCCGCAATACCGGCGCTGGCGGCGGGGCACTCCAGAATGGGCAGGCCGATGTTGATGGAGTTGCGGTAGAAGATGCGGGCGAAGTTGGCGGCGATGACGCAGGAGATGCCGCTGGCCTTGATGGCGATGGGGGCGTGCTCCCGGGAGGAGCCGCAGCCGAAGTTGACGCCGGCCACCATGATATCGCCGGGCTTCACCTTGGTGATGAAGGACTTGTCGATGTCCTCCATGCAGTGGGAGGCCAGCTCCTGATGGCTCTGGGTATTGAGATAACGGGCGGGGATGATGACGTCGGTGTCCACATGGTCCCCGTATTTATGTACGATTCCGTGTGCGTTCATTGATAATCCTCCATTTCGCCGCACATTGCGGCGAATCATGAAATCATTTTTCCGGCGGCGTGTACGTCGGAAAAATACATTGACCCGCGCGCCGGGGGCGCGCACACCAGTCCGCAGACTGGTGTGGGGGAATCTAAAGGGGGGACGAAGTCCCCTCTTTATACCTCGTCGGGGTGGCAGATATGCCCGGCGATGCCGGACGCGGCGGCCACGGCGGGAGAGGCCAGATAGACCTCGCTGTCCACATGGCCCATGCGGCCCACGAAGTTGCGGTTGGTGGTGGAGACGCAGCGCTCTCCGGCGGCCAGGATGCCCATGTAGCCGCCGAGGCACGGCCCGCAGGTGGGGGTGGAGACGATGCATCCGGCGTCCAGGAAGATGTCCGTGTAGCCACGGTGCATGCACTCCCGGTAGACGGTCTCGGTGGCGGGGATGACGATGCCCCGGACGCCCTTGGCCAGATGGCGGCCCTTCAGCACTTCGGCGGCGGCGGCCATATCCGCCAGCTGGCCGTTGGTGCAGGAGCCGATGACGATCTGGTCGATGGCGATGTCCTTGCCCTCCCGGGCGCTGTGGGCGTTCTCCGGCAGATGGGGCCAGGCCACGGTGCAGTCCACGGTGCTGAGGTCGATGTCGATGGTGCGGGTGTACTCTGCGTCGGGGTCCGCCTCAAAGGCGGTCCAGGGGCGGTCCACCCGGCCCTCCACGTAGGCCCGGGTCACGTCGTCCACGGGGAAGATGCCGTTCTTGCCGCCGGCCTCAATGGCCATGTTGCAGATGGTCAGCCGGTCGTAGATGGTGAGATTTGCCACGCCGGGGCCAGCGAACTCAATGGACTGATACCGGGCGCCGTCCACGCCGATCATGCCGATGAGGGTCAGGATCACGTCCTTGCCGGACACGAAGGGACGGAGCTTGCCGGTGAGGTTCACCCGGATGGCGGAGGGCACCTTGAACCAGGTCTCGCCGGCGGCCATGGCCGCGCCCAGATCCGTGGAGCCCACGCCGGTGGAGAAGGCGCCCAGCGCGCCGTAGGTGCAGGTGTGAGAGTCGGCGCCGATGACGGCCTCGCCGGGGGCCACCAGGCCCTGCTCCGGCAGGAGGGCGTGCTCGATGCCCATGGCGCCCACGTCATAGTAGTGGTCGATATCGAACTTCCGGGCGAAGGTCCGGCACTGCTTGCACTGGGTGGCGGACTTGATGTCCTTGTTGGGGGCGAAGTGATCCATCACCATGGCGATGCGGCTCTTGTCGAAAACCTTGGTGAAGCCCGCGGCTTCAAACTCGTTGATGGCCACCGGGGTGGTAATGTCATTGCCCAGCACCAGGTCCAGTTTGGCCTGGATCAGCTGTCCGGCACGGACGCTGTCCAGTCCCGCGTGGCGGGCCAGGATCTTCTGTGTCATGGTCATTCCCATTGTGTCAGTCTCCTTTGATTCAGAATTTCTGTCTCGATCCCGCTCAGGACGGGGTGCTTTCCATCATCTTGTTGATGCCGTTGACATAGGCACGGATGGAGGACTCGATGATATCCGTGGACAGGCCGGTGCCGGTGTAGCGGCGGCCGTTGGGTCCCTCGATCTTCACCACGGCCTCGCCGATGGCGTCCTCGCCCTCGGTGACGGCGTTGAGGCTGAAGCTGTCCAGCTTCACGTCCAGGCCCAGCATCCGGTTGATGGCCTTGAAGGACGCGTCCAGAGGACCGGAGCCGATGGCCACTTCCTCCAGCTCCTCACCGGCCCGCTTCAGCTTCACGCAGGAGGTGTTGGGCACGCCGTCGCCGGCGTTGATGACGTGGCTCACCAACTGGCAGGTCTCATAGTTGGCGTTGTGACGGTGGAGCACCAGGGCCTCGATGTCGGCGGTGGTGATGTTCTTCTTCTTGTCCGCCAGGGTCTTGAACCGGGCGAACACCTTCTCCAGCTCCGCGTCGGTGAGCTCATAGCCCATGGTCTGGAGCTTATCCCGCAGGGCGTGCTTGCCGGAGTGCTTGCCCAGTACCATGGTGTTCTGGGGGATGCCCACGTCGGAGGGGGTCATGATCTCGTAGGTCAGGGCGTTGGCCAGGACGCCGTGCTGGTGGATGCCGGACTCATGGGCGAAGGCGTTGGCGCCCACAATGGCCTTGGTGGGAGGAATGGGCACGCCGGTGGTGTTGCTCAGCAGACGGCTGGAGCGGTAGATCTGCTTGCTGTTGATGCCGGTGTCGGCGTCGTAGTAGCTCTGGCGGGTCTTGAGGGCCATGACGATCTCCTCCAGGCTGGCGTTGCCGGCCCGCTCGCCGATGCCGTTGACGGTGCACTCCACCTGGGTGGCGCCGGCCTTGATGCAGGCCAGGGAGTTGGCCACGGCCATGCCCAGGTCGTTGTGGCAGTGGACGGAGATGTCCACGTTCTCCACGCCGGGGACGTGCTCCTTCAGATAGCGGATCAGGTCACCCATCTCCTGGGGCGTGGAATAGCCCACGGTGTCAGGGATGTTGATGGTGGTGGCGCCGGCGGCGATGGCGTTGGCGCAGCACTGGGCCAGGAACGCGTGATCGGAGCGGGAGGCGTCCTCAGCGGAGAACTCGATGTCCTCGCAGAAGCTCTTGGCGTAGCCCACCATGTCGGTAATGCGCTGGAGAACCTGCTCCCGGGTCATCTGGAGCTTATACTCCATGTGGATGTCGCTGGTGGCCAGGAAGACGTGGATGCGGGGGTGCTTTGCCACCTTCACCGCGTCCCAGGCGGCGTCGATGTCGCCTTTGGTGCAGCGGGCCAGAGAGGCCACCGTGCAGTTGGACACCGCGGCCGCGATGGACTGGACGCTCTTGTGATCCATGGGAGAGGCGATGGCGAAGCCCGCCTCGATGATGTCCACGCCCAGCTTTTCCAGCTGTTGTGCCATTTCAATCTTTTCGCTGAGGTTCATGCTGCAGCCGGGAGACTGCTCTCCGTCCCGCAGGGTGGTGTCAAAAATCTTGATGCGTTTCATGGCTTGTTCCTCCTGGATTGATTTCAAAAATGACAACAAAAAAAGCCTTCGTCTCCTGTAAAGAGACGAAAGCCTGAACTTCCGCGGTACCACTCTCATTGGCACAAAAAATGCCCGCTTTCGGCATCGGCCCGGCGCACCGGACGAATCCCGCCTCTCTGGTAACGGTGAGGAGACCCGTTTTCACCTAAACCGCCACCGACGGTCTCAGCGAAAATACTCGAGGGCCAGTACATCCCACCGCTCTGCACCGCCTCGCAGCGACCGGCGGCTCTCTGAAGCGTCCTGATGGGACTTTTTCCCTGTCATCGTATCTGTTCGTTTTGCTGTTGCTAATTAAAATACCCGAATTCGATTGGTTTGTCAACCCCCCTTTTTCCGGTTTTACGAAATTTTTCCGGGCGGTCCGCCGGACCTGTCTGGTGCGCAGCGGAGCTACGGGAGCAGAAAACCGGGGACGCCGCAGAGGCGTCCCCGGTTTCGGAAGGTCCGGTATGGAAGATCGCTTAGGCCTTGGCCTGGGCGGGCTTCTTCCACTTCTTCATGTTGAGGAACAGCATGGCCACCGTGATGGCGATACCGGCGATATCGGTGAGGGTGCCGGGAAT
The DNA here is from genome assembly GCF_052065175.1 of Dysosmobacter sp. HCP28S3_G4. Classification (NCBI taxonomy): domain Bacteria; kingdom Bacillati; phylum Bacillota; class Clostridia; order Eubacteriales; family Oscillospiraceae; genus Dysosmobacter; species Dysosmobacter sp. HCP28S3_G4. Next base: position 21,466 of record NZ_JBQHUP010000036.1, read on the forward strand.
GAACATCAGCATGCCGGCGGCGATGAAGACGACCCGCTCCAGGATATTCAGCTTCCACTTCAGCCAGCCCTGGAAGCCGGAGGACATGACGGCGACGCCGATGAAGGCGCTGATGAAGACGGAGACGATCTCCACCGGGTTGCCCTGCATCATCATGGCCGGATTGTAGCAGAAGGCGAAGGGCACGATGAAGCCGGCGAAGCCCAGCTTACACGCCTCCACTGCCGTTGTCATGGGACTGCACTTGGCGATACCGGCGCCGGCGTAGGCGGCCAGAGCCACGGGCGGGGTGATGGCGGACAGGCAGGCGAAGTAGAACACGAACAGGTGGGCGGTCAGGGCGGACAGGCCCAGCTTGATCAGAGAGGGCGCCAGAATGGAGGCCGCGATGACGTAGGCCGCCGTGGTGGGCAGGCCCATGCCCAGAATGATGCAGGCCAGGGCGGTGAACACCAGGGACGGGAACAGCATCTGGTGAGCGGCCTGGATCATCATGTCGCCGAAGATGACGCCGATGCCGGTGAGGGACACCATGCCCACCACGATACCGGCGCAGGCGCAGCCGATGACGATGGACATGGAGCTGAAGCCGGACTTCACCATGGCGGGCAGGATGCTCTTCAGCGTGAAGCGCTTCTGCTTGTCAAAGAGCATGACCACAGGCACCACGCAGGTGGCCCACAGGGCGGAGTACAGGGGGGACAGCTGGATGACCAGCAGGCAGACGATCAGAACGCCCAGGATCAGCAGATAGATCCAGCCGCTCTTCAGCACGTCTCTGGTCTTGGGGATGTCCTGCTGATCCATCAGCTTGATGTCGGCCAGCTCGGACTGGGTGATCACGGCGCAGGCGCAGCCCCAGTAGTACAGCAGGGCCGGGATGACGGCGGCAATGACGATGTTGATGTAGTTCGTATTGGTGAACGCCACCATCAGGAACGCGCCGGAACCCATGACCGGGGGCAGGATCTGACCGCCGGTGGAGGCCACGGACTCCACGCCGCCGGCGAAGGCGGGCTTGTAGCCGCGGGACTTCATCAGGGGGATGGTGAAGGTGCCGGTGCCCACCACGTTGGCCACGGCGGAGCCGTTGATGGAGCCCATCAGGCCGGAGGCCACGACGGCGGCCAGAGCGGGACCGCTCTTCATCTTGCCGGTCAGGGAGATGGCCAGGTCATTGATGAAGTCGGAGCAGCCGGACGCCTCCAGGAAGGCACCGAACATAACGAACATGAAGATGACCGTGGCGGAGACGCTCATGGTGGTGCCGAAGATACCGTCCAGGTCGGTAGCCAGGAACTTGCAGATACGCTCCAGAGAGTAGCCGCGGTGAGCGATGGCCATGGGCAGATGGGGACCGGCCAGGGCGTAGACCACGAAGATCAGAGCCAGGGCGGGCATGATGTAGCCCAGCACGCGCCGGGCGCACTCCAGAACGATGATGGCCAGGCAGGCACCGGCGAAGGTGGCCATCCATGTGGTCTGGCTCAGACGCTCCGTCAGGTGATGGACTTCATCCTGGGCCATCCACAGGGAGATCCAGGTGATGACTACCAGAGCGATGTCGATGGTGCGGCAGACGGCGCGGAAGGCCTTGCTGCCGGCGAACTTGTCCTTGAACACATGCTTGTACAGCGGCTGGGTCAGCAGGACCAGGGTCAGAGCGAAGCCCAGGTGGACGCCGCGCTGGACCACGTAGTCGAACAGCCCGTGGAAGCCGGTGTAGATGTGAAACAGGGTCATGCAGATGGCAACGATGGACGCGATCTTGATAAATTTGTCGCCCTTGCTGTCCTCCAGCGTTTTGCTGGCGGCAAGCTCACTGTCCAGCGAGCTAACGTCTATTTCTTTATATTCTTTATCAGCCATATGAGAGTCCTTTCTGATTGGATTCACATTCTTGAATAGGTCGGTGAAAAGTCACGGCCGGAACTGAGGAAGTCCCAGCTCCGGCCGTTGACGCTTTACGCAGGGATAGGAAAAGCTGACTTGCCGATTATTTCCGAGATCAGATCAGACCCAGCTCGCTGTAATAGCGGGTAGCACCGTCGTGCAGGGGGATGGGCATATCCGTGCACAGGAAGGAGGGATCGGTCATGTCGCTGAGCAGCGCGTTGCCGGCGGCCAGGTCGGCGCTGTTCTCGTTCATGGTCTTGCACAGGTCATAGACCAGGTCCTCGTTCATATCGGCGCTGACGATGATCAGGCACTTCACGCCGAAGGTATCGGTGTCATAGTCCTGACCGGTGTAGGTGCCGGCAGGGATCTTCGCCTGGATGTAAGCGGCGTTGCCGGCCAGGATGCCGTCGATCTCTTCCTGGGTGTAGTTCAGAACGACGATGTCCTTGGTGGCGGCGAGGTTCAGCTGGCCGCCGATGGGCAGACCGGCGAAGCCGAAGGCCGCGTCGATGATGCCGTCGCCCACGGAGTCAGCGCCGTCGCCCAGGCCCAGGTTCTCCAGGCTGGTGTTGTTGGCGTCGATGTCCATGACGGCGAAAGCGTCCAGGCAGGAGTTCTCAGTGGCGGAGGCGGCGGGGCCGACAGCCACGCGCTTGCCCTTCAGATCGTGGACATACTCCAGACCGGAGCTCTTCAGCGCCACGCCGCTGGAGACGGAGGTGTAAACAGCGCCGATGACGCGGACATTGTCCAGAGCCTCGGTGAACTTGCCCTGGCCGGAGTAGCCCTTCAGAACAACGTCGGCGGTGGCGACGGCCACGTCAACTTCGCCGGAGGCCACGTCCTGCACGTTCTGGAAGGAACCGGTGGAGGTCTGGGTGTTGCACTTCACACGGTCCAGCTGGTTGGTCCAGACCTGGGACAGAGCAGCGCCGGCGGGATACAGGGAGCCGCCGGTATCACCGGTGCCGAAAGTCAGGATGGAGTTGCCGTAGGAGGGCTCGGAGGTGGCGGTGCTGGCGGCGGCGCTGCTGCCGCCGGAGGGGGCGGCGCTGCCGCCGTTGCTGCCGCTGGAGGAACTGCTTCCGCAGCCGGCCAGGAGGGATGCGGTCATCAGAGCGGCCATCAGAATGGAAAGTACTTTCTTCATTGCTTTTCTCCTCTTCCTTTGTTTGATTTGCAGCCGCATTGCAGCTGCTGTCAAAGTGGACCACAGGAATACTGCCCTAAAAAAACGGACAAGGGGATGGTTATCCCATTGGATATCCACCCCCTTGTGGTTCCTTCTAAAATATACTACACTCCCGCCAGTTTCGCAATCACAATTTTTTCGCACGTCGGATTTTTGTGGAGGATGACAGATGTCGGATAAATATTTGTTGCTTTTGCAATATTCACAAAGGACCACTATTATGCAATATGACAACAAGAAGTGTTGTATGATGACGCGACTGCTTTCCGAAAGAAGCCGTATCCCTCAGCATCTGGTCATGATGGAGAGGATGGTCTTGTCCGTCTCGTACATACCCTCTTTGCCCAGCACCGCCACGTTCCGGATAGTATTTTCCACGCCCTTGGTGACGATGCCGTCGCCGGAATAGAACTGCTGGCCGTTCTGGAACATCTCGTATCCGAAGATGCCCGCGTCCACCGCCACGGAGATCTTTGCCGCGCAGCTGGCCTTGGCTCCGTCGCAGATGATGCCGGAGGAGATGGCCAGGGCGTTGACGATGGTGTGGGAGACGGACCGCAGATCGCCGCCCTGGAGGTAACAGATGGCCGCACCGGCGCTGACGCCGGCGCTGATGGCGCCGCAGTAAGCGGAGAGCCGTCCGATGCCGCTCTTCAGATGCACGGCGGTCAGGTTGGAGATGGCCAGCGCCCGGTAGAGCTGCTCCTCCGTGGCGCCCAGCTCCTGCGCGTATTCCAGCACGGGGAGGCTGACCGTGATGCCCTGATTGCCGCTGCCGGAGTTGATGACCACCGGCAGCTCACAGCCGTTCATGCGGGCGTCGGAACCGGCGGCGGCCTTGGCTCTGGCTCTGGTCCGCACGTTGTCCGGCTGGGTCTTCAGGATCGTCCGGCCCACATTGGCGCCGTAGTCGCCCCGCAGTCCCTCCTGGGAGATGGCGCTGTTGCACCGCAGTTGCCGGTCGAACAGCTCCCGCACATCCTCAATGTCCAGGGACTGGGCGAAGTCGTAGATCTGCTCCACTGTCAGCAGGTCATAGTCCACGCCGGCCTCCTGGGCGGGATCCTCCGGCTTCGCCCGGAACAGAACTTCTCCGTTCTTTTCGATCAGGGCGATACCCGTGTGGTGATTGATGATCCGTACCTTTGCCCAGTCGCCGCCCTTGGAGACCCGGACGCCGATGTCCAGCAAGAGGTCGGAATCCGCCTGCTTCATGGTGATCTCCGCCTGCTGCATGTAGTCCTTCAGCTGCCGGATCTGCTCCGGCGTCACCTGGGAGACCACTTCCAGCTCCTTGTCCGCGTCGCCCGCGACGATGCCGATGGCCGCCGCCACGGCCATGCCCCGCATCCCGCCGGTGTTGGGGACCACCACACTCTTCACATTCTTGATGATATTTCCGCTGACCTCCAGCTCCACGCGGTCAGGGAGGCAGCCCAGGGTCTCTCTGGCCTTCGCTGCGCAGTAAGCCACGGCAATGGGCTCCGTGCAACCCATGGCAGGGACCAGTTCCTTGTTCAGGATCTCCAGGTATGCCTTGTATATCTCAGAATTCCGTTCCATATCCGGTCATCTTCTCCTTGTATTATAAGAGTAGTAGTTATTAGAGCCCCTCTCCAAGGGCTGTGCTACACTGTAAGGGATGCTGTGGATTGGTAATCGCCTCCTACCACGAGATGGTTCTCGAAAGGTTCCAACCACAGCCCTTTGCAGTTTTGTTAATCAGTTAAATACCGCCAGACGGTTTATGTGGAACAAGGCTACAAAAGCAAAGTGTTCTGTGGA
>NZ_JBQHUP010000037.1:0-26141 GCF_052065175.1 Dysosmobacter sp. HCP28S3_G4
CCAGCGAAGCGGGTCCGGTGGGGAGAGGAGCTGCAGCGGAATGAGTGAGCCCCGGCGGAAAGCCGGGGCGAGGGATATGGAGCTTGCAGCGACGAGGCGGATGCCCAGCGATGCGAAAGCCAGTCTGTGGCAGGCGGAAGTGGAGACGCTGGAGTAACCGGAATCAGAGGAGCCAGTCGCCATTCCGGGGCCCCCGCCGGAGCCCAGCGAAGCGGGTCCGGTGGGGAGAGGAGTTGCAGCGGAATGAGTGAGCCCCGGCTTTCCGCCGGGGCGAGGGATATGGAGCTTGCAACGACGAGGCGGATGCCCAGCGACGCGGAAGCCAGTCTGTGGCAGGCGGAAGTGGAGACGCTGGAGTAACAAAATACCATGAGAAACGACCGGACTTTTGTCCGGCCGCTTCTTTTTTGCATTTTTCAGCAGCGTGTGCTATGATAGCTGAAAATACACAACAGTTGATTGTGAAAGGAAGAATGTCCTTTGAAAATGACCCCAACCATTGAGAGAACGCCGGCGCCGGATATACCCGGAAAACGCCCTCTCACCCAGACCATGGCCTGGACGCTGTTCTGGACGGCGGCCTCCGGCGTTGGGCTGGGTCTGCTGTCCCTGCTGTACGCCTTCGGCCTCTATGACCGGAGACTGTTCGGCACCTATCTACGGCATCCGCTGATCCTGCTGCTGAACGTGCTGCCGGTGGTGCTGCTGGTGTTCCTGTTTTACTGCCTGTACGGCGCGGTCCGGCCCGCCTTCATCACGGCGGCGGTCATCGTCATGGGCTTCACTCTGGGGGACTATTACCTTCTGAAATTCCGGGACGATCCCCTGATGTTCGCCGATGTCCTGAACATCAAGGAGGCGCTGTCCATCACCGCCAAGCAGAAATACGACCTGACGCCGGACAAGCGGATGCTGTTCGGCATCGCCTGTCTCCTGTTGGGCGTCCTGTTCCTCTCCTTCTTTGTAAAGCGGCGGCTGGCCCTCCCCTTCCGGCGACGGCTGGCGCTGGCGCTGATCCCGGCGGCGGCGCTGGGCGTGACATACCACTTCTGCGCGGACGATGCCATTTACGACACCAAAACAGAGAACTTTGATGTCATCAACCGGTGGTCCGCCACGCAGGTTTACATCTCCAAGGGCTTTGTCTATCCCTTCCTCCACAGCATCTCCGCGGACAAAATAGAAAAGCCGGAGGGCTACCGGGCCGCCGACGCGAAAGAGATCCTCGGCGGCTATGTCAGCGAGGATATCCCGGCGGAGAAGCAGATCAGCGTCATCACCCTCCAGCTGGAGGCCTTCGCCGACTTCTCCGACTGCGGCGTCCCCGGCGTGGACTGGGAGCGGGCGTATGAGACGTATCACGGCATCCTGGAGGAGAGCTTCCATGGCCGGCTTGTGGATAACATCTTTGCCGGCGGCACCATCAACACGGAGCGGACCTTCCTCACCGGCTTCGCGGAGCTGGAGAACTTCCGGAAGCCCGTCAACTCCTACGCCTGGTATTTCGCGGAGCAGGGCTACACCGTGCTGGGCAGCCACCCCTGCTACGAGTGGTTCTACAACCGGGAGAATGTGAACAGCTATCTGGGCATTCCCACGTATTATTATCTGGAAAACCGCTATCAGGATCTGGCCGGCGGTATCGCCTACGACGATATCCTGTTGCCGGACATCTTCCAACTCTATCAGAATGCCGCGGCGGAGGGCGCTCCGGTGTTCTCCTTCAACGTCACCTATCAAGGCCATGGACCCTATGAAACGGCGGAAAACATTTGGGGCGAGGTCTATACCGACGGCAGGTTTTCCACAGAGACCACCAATATTGTGGATAACTACCTCGCATCGCTTCGGAACACGGCGGAGAACCTGCGGACGCTGCTGGATCAGTTCGCCGCCCTGGATGAGCCGGTGGCAGTGGTGATCTACGGCGATCACCGGCCCTGAATGGGCAACGGAAACTCCGCCTATACGGAGCTGGGCATTGATCTGGATACTTCCGGCACCGCCGGACTGTACAACAAATATTCCACAGATTATGTCATCTGGGCCAACGACGCTGCGAAAGCCGTCACTGGAAACGACTTCAGGGGACAGGGGCCGGACCTCTCCCCCAACTTCCTGATGAACCAGCTGTTCGCCCTGTGCGGCTGGAAGGGAAACGCCTACATGCAGGCCACCGAGGAGATCCGGCAGCAGATGCCGGTGATCACCACCATCGGCCGGTTCTGGTGGGATGGGGAATACTACCGGGAGGCGGACCTGCCGGAGGAGGCCCGGGCGCTCTTACAGCGCTTCCGGTACATCCAGTACTATCAGGAGAACAATTTTCAGGGATAAAGGAACAGACGCCGGAGAGTTTTCTCTCCGGCGTCTGCTTTTGGGCAGCAAAAAAGGACATCCGTGGATGTCCTTTGCTTTTGCGCGAAATCAGCCGAGCTGGTTCAGCTTCAGGGTCATGGCGCTCTTGCGGTGAGCAGCCGTGTTCTTGTGCAGAACGCCCTTCGCGACCGCCTGATCGACCTTCTTGACTGCAACCTTGTATGCGCCATCGGCCTCGGTGCGATTGCCTTCTGCGGCAGCGGCCTCGAACTTCTTGATGGCGGTCTTCAGCGCGGACTTTTCAGCCTTGTTACGGGCGTTTCTGGCCTCAGCGATGAGAACGCGCTTTTTGGCAGACTTGATATTCGGCAAACCAAACACCTCCCTTAGGCAAAATCGATGGGAGAAAACACACTCCTCCCGTGCAGAATGATATTTTAACAGCTATCTTCTCAAAAAGCAAGGGTTTTTTTACGATTTTCGGACAAAAATTGCATATTGTGTTCAGAACCGCAAAACCTAACCAGCGAACACAAGATTTTGTGGCCGAAAGGAGCACCTTTTGCATGATTACCAAGCGGACGGACCTGGCGCTGGAGGCCAGGGAGCTTTGGCAGGAGTCGGCGGAGAAGACCTCCCGCCTCTCCGGCGTCAAGGCGGAGAAGACAAAGCGGGAGGGCTATCCCGTGACGACGGTGAAGATCCTGGACCAGGAGGGGGCCAAGGCCCTGGGAAAGCCGGTGGGCAATTACCGCACGGTGGATCTGACGTCCTACTGGCAGCGGAAGCCGGAGTTCTTCGAGCGGGCGGTGCGGACGCTGGGCGGTGAGCTGCGGGAGCTGCTGCCCGGCGAGGGCACGGTTCTGGTGGTGGGGCTGGGCAACCGGGCCATGACGCCGGACGCCATCGGGCCGGAGGTGCTGAGCCATCTGCTGGTGACCCGGCACCTCATCTCCGCCATGCCGAAGCAGTTCGCCGGATTCCGGCCGGTGGCGGCCTTTGGCGCCGGGGTACTGGGCACCACCGGCGTGGAGTCGGCGGAGGCTGTCCGGGCGCTGGTGCGGGAGACGAAGCCGGATGTGGTCATCGCCGTGGACGCCCTGGCCGCCCGGCGGATGGGCCGGGTGTGCAACACCGTCCAGCTCAGCGACACCGGCATCATTCCCGGCTCCGGCGTAGGGAATCACCGGGAGGCTTTGGACCGGCGGACGCTGGGCGTGCCGGTCATCGCTGTCGGCGTGCCCACGGTGGTGGACGGCGCCACATTGGCCGCGGATCTGCTGGAGGAGGCGGGCATCACCGACATCGACGAAAAGAAGCTCCGGAGCCACGGGAAAAACGTCACCGTCACGCCCCGGGACATTGACGCCCAGGTGCGGGATCTCAGCAAGGTGGTGGGCTACGCCGTCAACTGGGCGCTGCAGGACCTGGAGATCGAGGAGATCAACGCGCTGCTGTCGTAAGATGCGCAGGCCTGACAGTGGGGATCTGGGAGGTCCTCACACGTCGATATCCAGCACCACGGGACAGTGGTCGCTGCCGGTGATCTCACTCCAGATGTCCGCTTTGGTGACCTTGTCCATCAGCCGCTCGGAGACGATGAAATAGTCGATGCGCCATCCGGCGTTGTTCTGCCGGGCGTGGAACCGGTAGCTCCACCAGCTGTAGGCCCCGGTGGTGTCGGGATGGAGGCGGCGGAAGGTGTCTGCGAAGCCGGAGGACAGGAGCTTCGTCATTTTCTCCCGCTCCTCGTCGGTGAAGCCGGCGTTCCGGCGGTTGGTCTTGGGGTTTTTGATGTCGATCTCCTCATGGGCCACGTTGAGGTCGCCGCAGTAGATGACGGGCTTCACCCGGTCCAGGTCCATGAGATACTCCCGGATGTCGTCCTCCCAGGCCATGCGGTAGTCCAGCCGCAGAAGCTGGTCCTTGGAGTTGGGGGTGTAGCAGCAGACCAGATAGAAGTCCTCGAATTCCGCCGTGATGACCCGGCCCTCATGGCGGTGCTCGTCGATTCCGAAATCATAGGTGACGTTCAGCGGCGCCTTTCTGGTAAAGACGGCGGTGCCGGAGTAGCCCGCCTTGTCAGCGCTGTTCCAGTAGCGCTCATAGCCCGGCAGGTCGAATTGGGCCTGTTCGGGCTTCATCTTTGTCTCCTGCAGGCAGATGACGTCCGCGTCGGCGAAGGCGCAGAAGTCCAGAAAGCCCTTGCCCAGACAGGAGCGCAGGCCGTTGACGTTCCAGGATACCAGTCTCATAAGCGATTTCCTTTCCACTTGTGGTGTTTTCCCCATTTTATCCGATGTTGTGGAAGAAAACAACCTTGCCGCCCATAAAAAAAGAGAGTAGAATGATAAAATACGACAGATTCAGACGGAGGGTTCCTATGGCAAGATCAGAGCGCGGACTGCGGAATATGACCGATGGAAGCCCAGCGGAACATATTTTCTATTTCGCTCTGCCGCTGCTGGCGGGCAGCTTTCTCCAGCAGCTGTACAATATGGTGGATTCCTGGGTGGTGGGCAACTACGTGGGAGACGCGGCCCTGGCCGCGGTGGGCGTGGGCTTCCCGGTGATCTTCATGTTCACCTCCCTGTTCATGGGCATCTCCAACGGCGGCACCGTGGTCATCGCCCAGTATTACGGCGCGGGGAAGCTGGACCGGGTGCGGGATGCGGTGGACACCATCTATACGGCTTTCATGGCCGCCGCCCTTCCGGTGACGGTGCTGGCCCTGCTGCTGGTAAAGCCGCTGCTGTTTGTGCTGCGGGTGGAGAGCGGCGCCTATCACGAGGCGTGGGTCTATCTGATGATCGTCTGCGCCGGGCTCGTGGGCACCATCGGCTACAACATCAACGCGGGCATTTTGGGTGGCCTGGGCAACAGCCGGACAACGCTGCTGTTTCTGGCTATCTCGTCGCTGATGAATATCGCGCTGGACCTGGCGCTGGTGCTGGCCGCCGGAATGGGCGTGGCCGGCGTGGCGCTGGGGACCATCCTCTCCCAGGCTTTCTCCTGGCTGTTCGGCCTGTTCTACATCAATCGCCGCTATCCCGATATTGCCATCCGGCCCTTCTGCCGCCGGTTTGACAGGACGCTTTTCCGGCAGATCATGGAGATCGGCCTGCCGGCGGGCATTCAGATGTCCCTGGTATCGGTGGGGGCCATGGTGGTGATGAGCAAGATCAACTCCTACGGTAAGGAATTCACCGCCGGTTATAACGTGGGCTACCGGCTGGATCAGCTGGCCTTTCTGCCGGTACAGGGTCTCAGCAGTGCCGTTACCGCCTTTGTGGGGCAGAATATCGGTGCCAGACGGCTGGACCGGGTCCGCCGGGGTATCCGCGTCACCCTGATCGCCGCCGTGATCTGGTCGGCGGTGATGCTGGTATTGATCCCTCTGGGACCGGCGCTGGTGAGCGTTTTCTCTGACACGCCCGCGGTCATCCAGGCGGGAACGGTATATCTGAAGTGCATCATGCCGTTCTATTTCCTGTTTTCCGTGATGTTTTGCCTCAACAACGCCATGCGGGGCGCCGGAGACAGTCTGTTCGCCATGCTGGACGTGCTTTTCTCCCTGATCCTGGTCCGCGTGCCGGCGGTGTACTGGATCGCCAACCACTATGGCCCTGATTATATGTATTACGGCATCGGCGTGGGCTGGACCGTGGGCTTCACGCTGTCGGTGGCGTACTACCTGTCCGGCCGCTGGAAGCGGATGTCTCTGGCGGACCGGGAATAAGAGCCGGGAGCGGCGCAGGCTGTAAAATCCCGGCGGAATGTTGTAATTTCAGGAAGATACCGTTATAATACATGTGCATGCGTGATTACCGGCCCTCTTCCATTCGGAGCGGCCGTTGAAAAGGAGAAAACCCATGGAAAAGAAAAAGTTCTATATCACCACCCCCATCTACTATCCCTCGGACAAGCTCCATATCGGCCACACCTACTGCACCGTGGCCACGGATACCCTCGCCCGGTACAAGCGGCTCCAGGGATATGACGTGCTGTTCCTCACCGGCACCGACGAGCACGGCCAGAAGATCGAGAACAAGGCCAAGGAGGCCGGCGTCACCCCCAAGGAGTTCGTGGACAACATCGTGGAGGGCCCCCGGGGCGTCAAGGACCTGTGGAAGCTGATGGACATCTCCAACGACCGCTTTATCCGCACCACCGACGACTATCATGTGGCGGCCATTCAGAAGATCTTCCGGAAGATGTACGACAACGGCGACATCTACAAGGGAACCTACAAGGGCAAGTACTGCACCCCCTGCGAGTCCTTCTGGACCGAGAGCCAGCTGAAGGACGGCTGCTGCCCCGACTGCGGCCGGCCTGTGGTGGACGCTGAGGAGGAGGCCTACTTCTTCCGTCTGAGCAAGTATGCCGACCGGGTCCGGGATCTGCTGGAGAACACGGATTTCCTCCAGCCCCGCAGCCGCGTCAACGAGATGGTGAAGAACTTCATCGACCCCGGTCTGGAGGACCTGTGCGTCTCCCGCACCTCCTTCACCTGGGGCATCCCCGTGGACTTCGACCCCAAGCACGTGGTCTACGTCTGGCTGGACGCCCTGTTCAACTACGTCACCGCCCTGGGCTATGAGAACGACAGGTACAATGACTATGCGGACTACTGGCCCGGCATCAACATCGTGGGCAAGGAGATCGTCCGGTTCCACTCCATCATCTGGCCCGCCTTCTGTATGAGCCTGGGCATGCCCCTGCCCAAGCACGTCTTCGGCCACGGCTGGCTGCTGCTGGACGGCGGCAAGATGTCCAAGTCCAAGGGCAACGTGGTGGACCCCTACGTGCTGGCGGAGCAGTTCGGCGTGGACGCCCTGCGGTTCTTCCTGATGCGCACCTTCCCCTTTGGCTCCGACGGCAACTTCTCCAACGAGCTGCTGATCCAGACCATCAACACCGACCTGGCCAACGACTTGGGCAATCTGCTGTCCCGCACCACCGCCATGGCGGGCAAGTACTTCGGCGGCACCCTGCCCCAGGGCTGCGGCACCTGGGACGATCCCCAGGACTGCGACCGGGAGCTCATCGCCATGGCCTCCGGCCTGCGGGAGAAGTACGAGGCGGCCATGGAGTCCTTCGCGCCCCACACCGCCCTGGCGGAGGTGTTCAAGGTCATCCAGCGGGCCAACAAGTATATCGATGAGACGGCGCCCTGGACCCTGGCCAAGGACATGGAGGCCAACAGCAAGCGGCTGGCCAATGTGCTGTACAATCTGCTGGAGGCCACCCGCATCTGCGGCGTCCTGCTGACGCCTTTCATGCCGGAGAGCATGGCCAAGCTGTTCGTCCAGATCGGCGCGCCGGCAGACATCCAGACCTGGGACAGCGCCGCTGTCTGGGGCAGCCTGCCCGAGACCGTCACCGTCACCAAGGGCGAGAACCTATTCCCCCGGGTGGACGCGGAAAAGGCCCTGGAGCAGCTGGAAGCCGCCGAGGCCGCGGCCAAGAAGGCCGCCCTGCCCGCCATCGAGCTGGAGCCCCAGCTCACCGAGAAGGTGGACTTCGACACCTTCTGCAAGTCCGACTTCCGGGCCGTGAAGGTGAAGGCCTGCGAAGCGGTGAAGAAGAGCGCCAAGCTGCTGCGCTTCACCCTGGACGACGGCACCGGCACGGATCGCCAGATCCTGTCCGGCATCCACAAGTGGTATGAGCCGGAGCAGCTGGTGGGCAAGACGCTGGTGGCCATCGTGAACCTGCCGCCCCGGAAGATGATGGGCCTGGAGTCCAACGGCATGCTGCTCTCCGCCGTCCACACCGAAAAGGGCGAGGAGTGCCTGCACCTCATCATGGTGGACGACGCCATTCCTGCCGGCGCCAAGCTGTGCTGAGAGACACGAGATGAATCGATAGGGCCGGACACGGGGTGTCCGGCCCTCAGATTGTCGAAAAACCCTGTCTGAAGGAAAAGAGTCCTTTTTTGCAGGGGGAGTACGAGGGGGCGAGAGCCCCCTCGTGTTGAATCAAATGCCTGCAAAAAGCCTGTGTCAGCAGGCGTTTGCGCCGCGCAGCGGCAGCTTTTCGGCCCGCTTCGCGGGCAGAAAAGCGAGGCATTGTGCAGGCTGTCGAAAAAGTCCATCGGACTTTTTCGACAGCCTGAGGGCCGGACACAGGTTGTCCGGCCCTGTTTATTTTTCCGGAACCTGACGGTTTCCGACAGGTTATCCGTCTTGCAAAATCCACAGCAGCACACTATAATATGATTTATACGTATATTCCTGAAAACCGGAGGAGAAACCATGATCTTCGACACCCATGCCCATTATGACGCCAGTGCCTTTGAAAAGGACCGGGACGAGCTGCTGTCCTCCCTGCCCCGGCGGGGCGTGGGACTGGTGGTGGACCCCGGCTGCACCGTGGAGAGTTCCCGGGCTGCTGTGGCGCTGGCAGAGCGATATCCCCATGTCTGGGCTGCCGTGGGCATCCATCCTGAGGACTGCGCCGGCGCGTCGGAGGCGGATTTCCAGGCCATCCGGGCGCTGGCGGAGCATCCCAGGGCCGTGGCCATCGGGGAGATCGGTCTGGACTACTACTGGGAGCAGAATCCGCCCCGGGAGTTTCAGCAGACGGTGTTCCGGCGGCAGCTGGTGCTGGCCCGGGAACTGGACATGCCCGTCATCGTCCACGACCGGGAGGCCCATGGGGACAGTCTGGCCATCGTGAAAGAGTTTCCGGAGGTCCGGGGCGTGTTCCACTGTTATTCCGGCAGTCCGGAGATGGCGGCGGAACTGGTGAAGCTGGGCTGGTATCTGGGCTTCGATGGGCCTGTAACCTATAAGAACGCCCGACGGGCGCTGGAGGCGGCGGACGTCACGCCGCTGGACCGCATTGTGGTAGAGACGGATTCCCCCTATATGTCGCCGGTGCCCAACCGGGGAAAGCGGAACGATTCCACCAATCTGCCCTACGTTGTGGAAAAACTGGCGGAGAGAAAGGGCGTGTCCCCGGAGGAGATGGAGCGCATCGTCTGGGAGAACGGCCTGCGGCTGTTCCGCCTGGAGGGCAAGGTGTGACGGACAGAGGTCCGGAGCGTATATTTTGACCGCTTCTGAAAGCGGCCTGAACATAAGGAGCGATACACGATGGAAAAAGGCTTTACCATCACTTACGAATATGGGGACAACCTGTATGTGAACCCCACCAACCGCTGCAACTTCAACTGTGAGTTCTGCCTGCGGCACAACACCAGCTCCGGCGGCAGCATCTATACCCACAATCTCTGGCTGAAGCGGGAGCCCACCAAGGAGGAACTGCTGGAGTCCATCGAGAGCCATGACCTGTCTAAGTACCGGCAGCTGGTGTTTGTGGGCTTCGGCGAGCCCAGCTACCGCATGGACGACATCTGCTGGGTCATCGACCGGATGAAGGAACACGGGACGAAGATCTTCACCCGCATGGACACCAACGGCACCGGCTCCCTCATCAACGGGCGGGATATCGCACCGGAGTTCGCGGGGCGGTTCGACATGGTTTCCGTCTCCCTGAACACCGATACGGCGGAGAAGTACAACGCCCTGTGCCACCCTCAGCAGGAGGGCGCCTATGAGGCCATGAAGGCCTTCACGAAAGAGGTCCGCAAATACGTCCCCACGGTGATGATGACGGTGGTGGACACCATTCCGGCCGAGGAGATCGAAAACTGCCGGAAGATCTGCGAGGACGAGATCGGGGCCACCTATCGCGTCCGGGAGTATATCAAGGACTGATACAAAAGAGGGAGACACAGCGCCGTGTCTCCCCTTTTCCATTCATCTGAGGAGGTCGCTATGAAGCTGACGGTACTGACGGACAACCATACCTACATCGACCAATACTATCTGGGAGAGCCGGCCTTCTCCTGCTGGCTGGAGGCGGACGGAAAACGGGTGCTCTTTGACACCGGTTATTCCGACGTCTTCCTGCGGAACGCCCGGGCCATGGGCATCCCGGCGGAGACGGCGGACTTCGTGGTGCTGTCCCACGGGCACAACGACCACACCGGCGGACTGCGTCCCCTCTGTGATGCCCTGGACGGCCATCGTCCGGCGCTGGTGGCCCATCCGGACGTGTTCCAGATCCGCCGGGACGGCGGATTGGAAGTGGGCTGCCCCGTGGGACGGGAGGAGCTGGAGGCCCGGTTTGATCTGCGGCTGTCCCGGGAGCCCCTGTGGCTGACGGAGCATCTGGTGTTTCTGGGGGAGATCCCGGAGTTGGTGCAGCCCCGGACTGCCGTGGGCACTCTGGCGGACGGAACGCCGGACCGCTGCATGGACGACTCCGCCCTGGCCTACGCCGGGACGGAGGGCGTTTACATCGTCACCGGATGCTCCCACAGCGGCGTGTGCAACATCGCGGAGTACGCCAAGCAGGTGACGGGCACCCGCCGGGTGGCGGGCATCCTGGGGGGCTTCCATCTCATGAACCGGGACGAGCGGAGCCGCCGGACCATGGACTATCTGGCCGGAGAGGCCATCGGAGAGCTGTGGCCCTGCCACTGCACCAGCTTCAAGGTCCGGGCGGAGATGTGCCGCCGGATGGAGCTGGGCGAAGTGGGCGTGGGACTGACCAGAGAGTGGAGGTAACGGGATATGATCGCAAAGGAGAGAATTTTCAGCACCATCGACCGGGAGGCGGAGACCATCACCGCCCGGGGACGGGCGCTGTTCAACTGCCCGGAACTGGGCTTTCAGGAGACAGAGACGGAGCGGATGATCTGCGACTGTCTGGACGCATGGGGTGTGCCCTATGAGAAGGACGTGTCCCTCACCGGCGTGGTGGCGAGACTGGGCAGGAGCGGCTATCACATTGCGGTGGTGGTGGACATGGACGCCCTGCCCCGGAAGGCGGGAGGCGGCTGTATTCACGCCTGCGGCCACAGCATCCAGACCAACGACGCATTGGCGGCGCTCCAGGCGCTGCTGCCCTTCACACAGGACGGCAGTATAGACGGCCGGGTATCCTTCTTCTTCACCCCGGCGGAGGAGCTGACGGATCCCCAGCGGCGGGAGGAGCTGCTGGCCGCCGGTGTGCTGAAGGGCCGGTCTGGCAAACAGGACATGATCGCCAACGGCTGGTTCGACGATGTGGACTGCGTCCTGTCCCTCCACGCCAGCAGCTATCCCGGCCGCCGGTTCGACGTGGACACAGTACTGACGGGCTTCCTCACCAAGCGGGTCACGTTCCGCGGCAAAGCCGCTCACTCCGGCGCGGCGCCCTATCTGGGCCGGAACGCCCTCCACGGCGCAGTGCTGACGGAGACGGCACTGGGGCTGCTGAAGGATCAGTTCCCGCCGGAGTCCTATACCCGCATCTACCCCGTCGTCCGGGACGTCAGCGGCGGCATCAACATCATCCCCGACGAGGCGGTGCTGGAGACCTACGTCCGTGCGGCGGATCAGGCCAGTCTCATGGAGGCCGCCGGACGGTTCGACCGCTGCGTCCGGGGCTGCGCCGAGGCCCTGGGCCTGGGAGCGGATGTGGAGACTCATCCCGGCTATCTGCCGCTGATCCAGTCCCGGCAGATCAATCAGGTGGCGGCGGAGAACATGCTGCTGTTCTGCAATGAGGAGGACATTACCCACGACTACGTCAACGGCGCCTCCGGCGACCTGGGGGACCTGGGCTCCCTGCTGCCCACCATCCAGTTCGGCTTCTCCGGCGTAGACGGGGCCTTCCACAGCGACGAGTTCACTATCCGGGACGAGGAGTTCTGCTATCTCACCGTGTCCAAGGTGCTGGCGGGCACCGCCGCCGACCTGCTGAACCATCCGGAGCTGCGCCCGGAGCGTCCGGCGGATTTCGAGGCGAGAAAGCAGGCCTATCTCCGGGACTGGGTCCACATGGGCTGACCGGGACTGTATCATAAAAGGAGACAGAACGCCGCACACGGTGCTTTCACCGTGCGCGGCGCTGTTATACGAATTCTTAATAAAACGGTTTATCCGTTTTATCGGGGCCACAGAATGTGGCCCGGCGGCGTAGCCGCAAGAATGTTGTCAATACTTTTCTTGGCGCTATGGGCGCAGCGGCGTGTAACGCCGCAATAAAAAGGTTTTTCAAACCTTTTTATCAAGAAACAGTATTATTTGCTCTGGCCCTCCAGAACGTCCACCATGGTCTGGGCGAACAGACGGCCCGCCAGTGCGGCTTCTTCCGGGGAGTTCCCCGCCGCGCCAACCTCCACCAGCAGGGAGCCGGTGGTGGCGTGCTGGTTGTACCGGGAGTTCCGCAGCAGAATGGGCCGCATCAGCGTGGGATACTCCTGCAGCAGTCCCGACTGGATGGCCACCGCCAGCTTCAGATTTTCCATCCATCTGGGATGGCTCAGGCCGGAGCCGTCGCTGCCCACCACAATGGACAGCTGGGCCGCCGTGCCCCACCCCTCAATGGCGGACACCACCTTGTACTCGTTGCCTTCACTGTCCTCAATGGCGTCCCGGTGGATGTCCAGGATAAACCGCAGGGACGGATACTGGACGAGATAGCTGTTGATGGCCGACAGGGACCGGTCATAGGCCCCGGAATAGGAGGGATAGTCGTACAGCGTCCGGTCGTGGATGACGGAAATGCCGGCGTCGGCGAAGACCTGAGCCATCTCGTCCCCCACATGGACCACATTGTACCGGGAGTCCAGGGTCCGGTGATCGCCGCTGTACTGGATATCCGTCCCCTCCGGCGGGGTGTAGCTCTCGCTGCCGTGGGTGTGGAGGATCAGGATCTGGGGCTCCTCGTCCGTGAGGGCGGCGTCAAAGGACTCCGTCAGCTCCGTATAGCCCAGCTGATGGCTGGTGGAATTGCTGATGTACACCTTCCCAATCACGGTGTAGCCGGAGGGGTCGTTGGGTACCAGCGTCCTGGCGGGGACGCCGTTGTCCGTATGCTCCGTGTCCGGTTCCACAGGGGTCTCCGTCACCGGCGTGGTCACCACCGGCGGCTCCGTTGACTCCGGCTCCGGAGCGGTGTCCGGCGTCTCGCTGGACCAGAGACGGGTCACCTCCTCCCGGGCGGACAGCAGCAGCGGGGATTCCCCAATGGCCAGCACCGCCGCCGGAGACAGCTGGTCGTCGGCCCACAGGTCCCCCAGCTCCCACCGCAGAGCGGACACCGGGGATACCACCGACCCCCGCAAAGCCGCCAGCGCCGAGGAGACGGTCTGGCTCCCCGCCGTCACCGTGGCCGTCCAGAGGGTGGCCCCCGCCGCGGCCAGAGCCAGGAGACGACGCCGGGCCGACAGAAAACGGGATTCCTTTTTTACGTCCATGTCCTTCCGCACCTCCTGCGGACAACCTATGCGGACGGAGGGCAAAATAGAATCGGGACGGAGTCTTCCCGTCCCGATTTCAACGCTCTGTTCAGTTGACGAAGTGATACCCGCCGTCTTCCGTTTCCGGGACGGGAATCACCCCGCCGCTGTAGGTTTCGGTCAGATAGCCGGCATCCAGGTATTTCAGGATGCTCTGCAGCTTCTGGAAAGAGGCGGGATTCACCGTGTAGTCCTTCACGCTGTCCAGCGCCGTCCAGGTGGTGCCGTTCAGGGAATTGTACGTCTCCGTCAGCTCCGCCAGCCGGGAATTGGCGTCTTCCAGCGTCAGAACATGGGTGTGTTCGTTCCCCTCCGCGTCGGTGTAGCTCCAGGCCGCTTCATCCATGTTGTCCACCAGGGCCAGCATCTGGAACGCCACATAGGTCATATCCCGGTCCAGGGCGGCCTCCGCGGCTTTGCCGTACCGGCCGGAGAACTCCGCCGTCCACCGGTAGGGACGGCTGGAGGTGTGCATGCTGACGGTATAATCTCCGCACAGCGCCTGAAGACGCAGCGCCCGGGCAATATCGCCCACCGCCACCTGGTTGCCGATATAGGGTGTCCGCAGCTGATAGAGGTCCCACATGCTGTCGCTCAGAAGAATGCCGTCCTGCCAGATGAAACGGCCGCAGAGATAGATGCCGGAGGTGCCCTCCAGCGGGACTTCCAGCGTTTTGCCGCCTTCGGAGAACAGCGGGGACACCAGAACCCGCCGGGCCCAAATCTGCACCACGCCGGAATCCTCCTGCTCTACGGTCCATTCCCAAAAGGCGCTGGAGGAGCTGGACGTGGTGACGGTGAGCAGCAGCGTGCCGTCCGACTCCACCGCCTGGGTGACGATCAGGTCCTGTTCCTGGGCGGGGGTGCCGATGACGAACAGCTTCAGGGCAATGCCCGCCGCGATCAGCAGAATCGTACATACCACCGCCAGCACGATCCGCTTGCCGTTCCGGCGCTTCACGGTTTTGAGATAGTCCACCTCCCGGCGCTGCTCCGCCGTCTCCGTCTCCGGCGGCGCGTCCAGCTCCGTCCGCAGGCGTTTGCAATCCGGGCAGGACGCCAGATGGGCGTCCACCGCCTGGTTGGTCTCCTCTGAAGTCAGGCCCTCTACGTAAGAGGGCAGCAGATCCCGCACAATGGCGCAGGTCAGTTCAGGTTTCATCAAACGCACCGTCCTTTCGCAGTCGCTCCTTGCCCCGGAAGAAAGTTACCCGGGCCCAGTTCTCCGTCTTTCCCAGCACGTCGCCGATCTCACGGAAGCTGAGACCGCCGAAGGCCCGGAGATACACCACCTCCCGCATGGGGTCCGGCAGGTCGTGGATCTGCCGCAGCAGGTCCAGATGACCCTGCCGGGCCGATGTCTCCTCCTCGGCGGAGGGGACGGCGGGATCGTCCTCCGGCGGCGTCTCCGCCAGGGGGCGGGTCATGGTCCGCTCTGCCCGGTGTTTCTCCAGATGCTGATACCACAGGTGCCGGGCGATCTGGCACAGCCAGGTGGACAATTTGCAGGAGCCGTCGAACCGGCCGATGGACTTCACGGCCTGATAAAAGGTCTCCTGGGTCAGCTCCTCCGCCAAATCCGCGTCATGGCACTGGGAGAGGAGAAACTTATAAACGGTCTGGGCGTGCTGCCGGTAGACCTGGTCCATATCGTTCATGCCCACTCCCCTCCCTTCTGCCTGTTATATCCGATCCAGGCCCTGTTCGTTACAGCTTGCAGAAAAATTTTTTACAGCAGCGACGTGATGCCGGGGACGGTACGCAGTTCCTCATCCAGCAGCTTCAGAAACAAGGACATCGCCGGGGAGAGATCCGTCTGCTTCACCAGATAGTAGATGAACCGCTCCGGCGGCCCCTCCTGAAGACGGCGGATGCGGACGCCGGGAATGGAGCGCATCCGCTCCGCCGCCGACACGGGCAGAAAGGCCCACAGATCCTCCCGGCGGAGAAAGTACTCCAGCAGGGACATCTGATCCAGCAGGACCCTGGGGGACAGGGTGGGCGGGAACCAGAAGTCGTGCCACAGGTCGTATTCCGGATTCCAGGGCAGGCGGATCTCGTCCCTTCCGTTCAGCCCCGTGGGATGGTCCACCGCACTGTACTTGCTGCCGGGACTGAGGGCCAGCACCATCTCCTCCCGGAACAGGGGGATGGTCTGGACCTCCCGGGAGAACATGTCGTCGGAGATCAGGGCGATGTCCTCGTCGCCCCGGGCCACGTAGTCGTAGGCCTCGAAGGAGTGGTGATGGTGAAACTGGATGCTGTACCCCGGACAGGCGGCCATGAAGGCGGAGAACACCTCCGGCAGCAGATAGGAGCTGACGCTTCCCACCGAGGACAGCCGCAGCAGCTTCTGCTTCTCCTGCTGGGGGATGGCCTGGGCCTCCCGCCACAGGGCGTCGTACTTCTCCGCCAGCGGGATAAAGGCCCGGCCCGCCTCCGTCAGTTCCGCCATCCGGACGCCCTTGCTCCGCTTCAGAAGGGCGTAGCCCAGCTCCGCCTCCAGGGTCTGGAGACGGCGGCTGAGAGCCGGCTGGGTTACAAAGAGCCGTCGGGCCGCCGCCGTGACGCTGCCGGTCTTCGCCACGGCCAAAAACGCCTCGATCTCCAGCTGTGTCATAATTGTTGTCCTCCGATACTTGCTTAAAATATAAATTATACTTTATATTTTAAGCCGAAAACCGGCATTTTACAAGGATTTTCTTTTCTGGTATCATGTGTGCGGCAGCTGAAAAGAGAGAGGATGATCGCCTTGAGGCACACATTGAATCTCACCAGAGGAAACATTTATCAGGAGCTGTGGCTTCTGACAGCGCCGCTGCTGGTGGGGAATATTTTGCAGCAGTTCTACAATGCCGCCGATGCCTGGATCATCGGCCGGTTCGTGGGGCAGGCCGCCTTTGCCGCCGTGGGCGTGGGAGGAACGGTGATGAATCTGTTCATCTTCATCCTCTCCGGCTGCTGCGCCGGATTTTCTGTCCTGTTCGCCCAGTTCTACGGGGCGGAGGACCTGCCCTCCTTCCGGAAGGAGAGTTATCTCTCCATCGTGTACGGGGGCGGGGCCACGGTGGGCTTCTCCCTGCTGGCACTGGCGTTTCTGACACCGCTGCTGCGGCTGATTCAGACGCCGCCGGAGGTGGAGGCGGAGTGCCGGATGTATCTGGCCATCGTCTGCTGCGGACTCATCGCCACGTATTATTACAATCTCTGCGCCTCCATCCTCCGGTCGGTGGGAAACACCGCGGCGGCGCTGGTGATCCTGTTCATCGCCATGGCGCTGAATATCGTGCTGGATCTGTGGTTCGTGGCGGGATTGGGCTGGGGCATCCGGGGCGCGGCGGCGGCCACGGTCATCGCCCAAGGCCTCTCCGCCGTACTGTGCTTCCGGTATCTGCGGCGGATGCTGCCGGAGCTTCTGTTCCGGAGGGAGGACGCACGTCTGGACCGGGCGCTGCTGAAAAAGAGCCTGTCCTTCGGCCTGCTGTCGGCGCTGCACCAGTCCAGTCTGTACATCGGCAAGCTGCTGGTGCAGGGGGCGGTGAACTCCATGGGCACCGGCATGATCGCGGCCTACACCGCCACCACTCGGATCGAGGGCTTCGCCAACTCCTTCGGAGACAGCGGAGCGGCGGCGGTGTCCCTCTTCGTGGCCCAGAACGTGGGAAACAGGGACGGAAAACGGGCCAGAGAGGGCTTCCGGAAGGGATTTGCCCTGCTGGCTGTCATGGGAGTGGCGCTGTCGGTGATCCTGTACGTCACGGCATATGGCGGCGTGGTGCTGATGACCGGTGAGACCGGCGGCACCGTTGTGGAAAACGGCGCGGCGTACATGCGGCTCATCGCCTGGTTCTATGTGCTGTGCTTCGTGGGCAACGCCTTCGTAGGCTGGTTCCGGGGCCTGGGCATGGTGAACATCCCGGTCATCGGCACCTGCCTCCACATCTCCATCCGGGTAGTGCTGTCCTGGCTGCTCATCGGCCGGATGGGACTGGCCGGCGTGGCGCTGGCCACGGGCGTGGGCTGGGTCTGCGTGGTGACCTTCCAGACGCTGACCTGGCGGTTCTCCCGGCGGCAGAGGGCGATTCTGGACCATGTCTGATCCATTCGGGCATCCGCACAGTCTGACTGTGCGGATGCCTGTTTTTTTGAGCCGGTCACGACCGGAAAAACGGTCCCTGCCCCGGAAAATACGGTTGCCTCCCTGCTCCTGCCGCGGTATACTGAACGGAGAGACAAACCACCGGAATGACCGCCATCACAAGACCGAAGGAGGGTCCCCATGCGTCCACCCAGACGATTTATCAGAAATACCGTTGTTCTTGCGGGAATCCTGTCCGCCCTCCTCTGCGCCGGACGCGGCGCACCCCCGGCGGACAAGGGAACGCCCTGGGATCTGCGCGCGGAGCAGATCCGGCAGGACACGGAATACCTCTGCGATACCATCGGCGTCCGCATCACGGGAACCGCCGGGGAGATCGCCGCCTGCGACTGGATCATGGAGACGCTGGAGGACGCGGGCTTCTCCGCTGACACGGAGGACCCCACCCTGCGGCGGGTCCCCTTTGAGGGCCTGATGGGGAAAACCAGTGAAAACGTGATCGCCGTCTGCAATCCCGGCTCCGGCGGTCCGCTGTTCTCCATCACCGCCCACTATGACAGCGTGGAGACGACGCCGGGGGCCAGGGACAATGCCGCCGCGGCGGCGGTTTTGCTGGAGATCGCCCGCTGTCTGGGGCCGGAAAACGACGGCTTCCCCTGTGAGATCCGGATGGTGTTTCCCGGCTCTGAGGAAAACGGCTACCACGGCTCCGCCGCTTACGTCGCGTCGCTGTCAGAGGCGGAAAAGGCCCGCCATCTGGGGGCCTTCAACATGGACATCTCCGCCGCCTCGCCGGAGGACCAGGCGGTGCTTGTCTGCTATACCCTGGGGAAAACGGAGGACGGCGTCTATCAGGAGGGGGACTTTCTGGAGCCGGCGGAGGGACGGCTCTCCGCCGCCGTGACGGCGGCGTATGAGACGCTCTACGGAAAGAACATCGGCGGCGTCTTCCACATGGGTGAAAGCGACCACATCAGCTTCCACAACGCGGGGCTGGAGGCCGTCAACGTCTGCTGGCGCAGGCTGGAGAACGGCGAGCCCCGTCTTCCGGACAGCTATCACTGCCCGGAGGACACTCCGGCGGAGCTGGACTATGAGACAGCCCGTGCCAGCGGGCGCTGCATCCTGGAGGCCATCCACACCCTGGCTGCCGCCGGGGAAGCCGGACAGCGGTGAGGTCCGGCACTGGAAAAGTGCATGCAGAGAACAGACAGCCGCCCGGAGCATTGCTCCGGGCGGCTGGTGCGTTGTTGAAAGAGTCCCGCTCATTTTTTCAGCGGCATGGTGAAGATGAACCGGGTGCCCGCCAGATCGCTCTCCGCTTTCAGAGCGCCCTTATGTTCCTGGGCGATGGAGGCGGCGATGGGCAGGCCCAGGCCGAAGCCGGACTTCTCCCCCCGGGAGGCGTCCGCCCGGTAGAACCGCTCGAACAGCCGGGGCAGCTGGTCCGGCGGGATGGGGCCGTTCGCGTTCTGGTTGGACACCTGGAGCCGGGCCTGCCGGTCCGTTTTTGCCAGGGTCAGACGGATGGCGCCGCCGTCGGCGCCGTATTTGATGGCGTTGTCCAGCAGAACGGAGATGATCTGCTTCAGCTTCCCGGCGTCGCCGGAGACGAAGACGTTCTCCGTAATGTCGTATTCCAGGGGCTTCCCCGCCTCAAAGGCCACCGGCTCGAACAGGAGGGCGCAGTCCACCGCCGTGTCCGACAGGTTCACGTCGGAGAAGACCACCGTGGGGACCATGTTGTCCGCCCGGGCCAGGGTCAGCATCTCCTCCACCAGTGTCCGCATCTGCCGGGCCTCGGAGTGGATGTTGTCCGCCCAGCGGGCCTGCCGCTCCTCCAGCGGCGAGGCCTCCATCAGCTCCGCGTTGGAGAGGATGACGGTCAGGGGCGTCTTCAGCTCATGGGAGGCGTCGGACAGAAACTGCCGCTGCTGTGCCCAGGCCCGCTCCACCGGCCTTGTGACCCACCAGCTCAGGCCCACGGACACCGCCAGCAGCAGAAGCAGCGCCGCCAGGGAGATTTGAAGATAGGAACTCATCATGGCTTTCAGGGACGCCTGCTCCATGGACGTATCCACGAAGGCGATGCGGGTGAAGATGCCGTTGTCCTGTCGGAGATACCGCAGGTGATAGGCGGAGATGGTGCCCTCCTGCTGGCCCTGGGTCAGACAGTCCTGCAGGATGGCGGACAGCTCATCGGTGTTTTCAATGTCCTTGTAGGTGCCGCCGGTGACGTACACCGTGTCGCCGCCCCAGATCTGAACGGTGAAATAGGGCAGCTGCACCTTTCCGGAGCCCAGGGCCGGTCCCGACGGACCGGCGTGGGAAAAGGCGTTCTCCTCCGCCAGCACCCGCTCCAGCACCGTCCGGCTGGCCCGCTCCGAGCCCCGCTCCGCGGCGGAGTACACCGCCATCAGGACCGCCGCCAGCACGGCGGTGATCAGCATCATACACACGGCCACGAATTGCAGCCGCAGCCGACGGATCATGGGAAAGCCCTTTTTCTTCCCTGTTTGTTTCAGCATCGGTCTCCCCTCCTCTGTGTCCGGAAGACGCCGCGATCCTTCAGGCGTCGGGCGTCTCCAGACAGTAGCCCACCATGCGGATGGTCCTGATCTTCACCCCGGAGTGCAGATAGTCCAGCTTCTTCCGCAGGAAGGAGATATAGACCTCCACGTTGTTGTCCTCGGCGTCGGATTCATAGCCCCAGACCTTCAGCAGCAGCTTTTCCTTGGTGATGACCATTTTCTGATTCAGCATCAGCAATTCCAGCATATCGTATTCCTTCCGGCTCAGCCGGACGGACCGCTCCCCGCAATACAGGGTGAAGGAGCTCTGCTCCAGCCGCAGGTCTCCGCAGGTGAGGCGGTCGGACTCCCGCAGCTCCGGCTGACGCCGGGTCAGCGCCCGGACGCAGGCCAGCAGCTCCTTGGGGTCGAAGGGCTTGGTGAGATAGTAGTCCGCGCCGCTGTCCAGCCCCGTCACCTTGTCGCTGGTCTCCGACCGGGCGGTGAGCATCAGCACCGGCGTGGCGTTGCCCTCCGCCCGCAGGCGGCGGAGGACCGTAAACCCGTCCAGCTTGGGCAGCATCACGTCCAGCAGGATCACATCGTAGATGGCGGTCAGGGCGTTGTCCAGCCCAGCCTCTCCGTCGTGGCAGACGTCGGCGGTGTAGCCGTTCAGCTCCAGCAGGTCCTGGAGGGTGGCGGCCAGCCGCACCTCGTCCTCAATGACCAAAACACGCATGGTCAGCACCTCGTTCCTGAAAGTTTATGATGGTGGCGCAAAAGCGCCTGTTTGTAAAATCAAGGGGAAATGAGCCGCTCATTCCCCCTTGATTCTATCAGTTTTCCGAGAAAATAGCAATCACGCCGTCAGGCCGCTGTCGGCCGCGGTCAGGACCGCGGAGAGCTTGTCTTCCGCTATGGAATAGATGGTGGTGTCGTCGTTGACGCGGACGTAGCGGCTGCCGCCCTCCAGGGTGGTGCCGCCCACCGCCAGGGTCAGCGTCTGCTCGGCACCGTTGTCGTCCCTGTACAGGGCGGTAACGGTGGCGGCGGGCTCATCGAAGCCGCACAGGGACACCGCCGCGTCAGAGGGCTTGTAGTCCACGCAGCGCTCCAGGGACAGCGTCCGGATGGCGGAGACCAGGCTCCGGACCGTGTCGTTGTCCGTCACGTCGGCGCCGCCGGAGTGCCAGGTGACGGTGATCTCCTCACTCTGCCCGGCGGAGGACGAGGAGCTGTCGCCGCTCTCCGCCGCGGTCTTCTCCGCGGCGGCGGTGAGGACCGTCTCCACGGCGCCCTGCACCGTGATGGAGTCAAAGCTCTCCTCGCTGATGAGGGGCAGCTCCGGCAGGGACATCATGTCGTAGATGCCCTGGCTCAGCTCCGAGGCCAGGGTACCCTCCACCACGTAGATGGTGGTGTCGTCCCCGTCGATATACAGGTAGTAGCTGCCGCTGTCGCCGGAGACCTGATTGCCCAGGTACATCGTCAGGGGCTCGCCCTCCGGCGGCGCGGCGGTGATGGTCATGGCCGGCGCGTCCAGACCGTAGTCCTCCAGGGCGTCTCCGCCGGTGATGGTCTGCTGGGGCTGGAGGCCGGTGATGGTGTTGACCAGCTTAATGATGTAGGTCTCATCCAGGGGGAACTCCGGGTCGTCCACCCAATACCAGCTGCCCTCCTCGTTCAGGGCGAAGGACAACGTGGCGGTGCTGTTGGAGTAGGTCAGGGCGCTGTATTCCGCCTCGCTGTCGGTGACGGTATTCTCCTCGGAGGAGGCGGCGGCCGCCGCTTCCTCCTCCTGGGCCTTGTGCCGCTTCACCGCGGACACCGCGGCCAGCAGGATGGCCAGTGCCGCCACCAGGAGGACCAGGAATTTCAGGGTCTTCTTCTGTCGTCTGTTCATAAGAATAATCCTCCATTTCGCCGCGGTCCGCGGCATAAAGAGAAACAAGATTTTTCCCCGGCAAAGGGGAAAATCGCCGCCGGTAAGGGCTGCCCGTCAAAAGGCGGGAAGCCCTTCCGGCCGCAGCAGCCATTGCTGCCGCAGGTGCGGCAGCAATGGCTGGAAGAGAGGGCGGGACAGGGGTCACAGCTTGCGGCGGCGCATCCAGCGGACAAAGCCGCAGAGAATGGCGCCCAGGGGGATGATGAAGATGAACAGTAGCGCCCACAGTCCGCCGGTGGTGACGGTGTTGTAGGGCTCCTGGAGGCTCACCGGCTCAATGCTGATGGAGGAGACGTCCGGGAAGCCGCAGGTGACGGATTGAAGGAAGAGCCCCGTGTTGTCCAGATTGGTGGCGGTGCCAGTGATGGAGGCGTCGATGGGAGAGATGGAGCCATAGACGGTGAACCGGGCGGTGACGCCGTCATCCGTCTCCTCCGTGGCCACGGCGGCCACGGAATAGGTGCCCGGCGTCTGATCGTTGTTCTCCGTCACGGCCACGCCGCCCTCGGAGGTGTCCAGGAAGGACTTCACAGTGATGGTGTCCCGCTCCGGGTCCGTCAGGGTCATGCCCCGGGTGTTGTAGAACAGGACGGTGGCATCGCTGCCGAAGCCCTGGGCGGCATCCACGCCGGAGTTCAGCACCGGGAAGAACAGGAAGGGCATGTTCTGATAGTAGCGCTGGGTATCGGCGATGACGCCGTCGGCGACGGTCATGCCGTAGCCGGCGCACAGCGCCTCAAAGTTGGGCAGGGACTTCAGCTGGGAGGACATGCAGTAGACTACCTGCCCGCCGCCGGCCAGATACTCCCGGATCATGGTCAGCTCGTCGTCCGCCAGGTCCCGGGTGGGGGCCAGGATCAGCAGCATGTCGCAGTCGTCGGGGATGCCGTTGTTGGTGAGCAGATTCACGGAATCCACGGCCAGGTGGGACTTCTTCAGCAGCTCCTCCACATCGGCGGACAGGCTGGTCTCGTCGTGTCCGGCGGTCTGGTAGATGATCTGGGAGGTGCCGGAGAGGACGCCGTCGATGGCGGAGGTCAGCAGGCCCTCGGCGTCGAAGTCCGTCTCGTTTTTGGTGCCGTAGTAATAGTAGGACATGAGGTCAAAGCCGATGACCTCGTCCAGACTGAAGGACTCCTGACGGCCGGTGGCCTCACAGGTCACCACCACGGTATTGCCGTCCACCCCGTACTTGGAGGTCACGGAGGGGTGGGCCACCGGGTCCACGTACTCCACGGAGAGATGGCCGCTGAGGTCCTCGTATTTGCTGAGGAACCGAACGATGCGGGAGTCCACATTGTCCTTGGCCGCCAGCACGTGGATCTCCACGTCGTCGGTGACGGCGGACAGATAATCGGTGGTGGTGGCGGTGATGTCGTAGATGCCGGAGTTGGTCATGTCGAACTGGGTGACTCCGTCCGGAAGCTGGGCCACCAGCAGATTGAAGATGATGACAGCGGCCACGGCCAGAGCCGTCACGCCTGCGGAGAAGGCGCCCCGGCGGGAGCTGTGGGCTTTGGAGGTGGCCCGGACCCGTTCCTTCAGAGCGGGCTTCTGTTCCGCCGGCGTCTCACCGGCGGGCTTTTTGGAAAAGAGAGACATCCTTCACACCTCCTCAGTTCCAGCGGCGCTTCTGGAGCACCTGACAGGTCAGGAACAGCAGAAGAGCGATGAGGGACAGATACAGCAGCAGTCCCCGCAGGTCAAATACGTGGTCCATGGCGAAGGCGGTGAACGCGTCCGTCAGGGAGAAGCTGCCCAGCAGATCGGGCATCAAGCTGTCGAACTTGCTGGAATCGTAGAAATAGGTGCCCAGCAGGGCGACGATGCCCGCGCCGCCCACGCCGGCGGTGATCTTCCAGTTGCTGGACAGGGCGTCCAGCAGGAAGCAGACCACCACCAGCAGTACCAGCAGTCCCGCCAGGGAGCCGGAGGCACTGGTGGGCAGGAAGGACACCAGTCCGTCCCACAGGTAGAGGACCAGCAGAATGCTGAAGGTGCCCACGGCGGCGATGAGCTGGCTCTCCGTCAGGGCGGAGATCAGCAGCCCCAGGGCGATCTGGACGCCGCCCAGCAGGAAGAAGGCCAGCAGCGTGCCGTAATCCGCCAGCAGGAAGGCGGAGCCGTTGAGCTTGATGATAAGGGGGCACAGGCAGGACACCAGCACCGGTATCAGCAGCACCGTCATCATGGCCAGATACTTGCCCATCACCACAGTGGTGATGGAGGCCGGAGAGGTCAGCAGCAGCTGGTCGGTGCGGCTGTGGCGCTCCTCCGCCATGGACCGCATGGTCAGCAGCGGAACCAGCACCATGAACAGGAACAGCACGGCACTCAGCGCGTAGGAGAAGTAGGCGGAGCCGTTCATCAGGTTGTAGGCCATGAAGTAGATGCCGATGAAGGCCATCAACACGGCGATGAAGATCCAGCCGGTCATGGAGTTGAAATAGGACTGCAGTTCCCGCTTATAGATCGCTTTCATGGCCGGTCCCCTCCTTTCCTTCCGCTGCCGCGGGTCCGGCGGAGCGCTCCTGCTTCAGCAGGGACGCCGCCCTGGCGGCCACGGTATCGTCATCGTCCGTCAGATCCAGGAACACGTCCTCCAGGGACGCCAGCTGGGGCTTCAGCTCCAGCAGCGGCAGTCCGGCCTTGGCAAAGGCGAAGAACAGCGCCTCCCGCCGGTCTCCGGCGGTGGACAGGCGCAGGCGGACGGTATCGCCCGTGCGCTCCGTGACGGTGCGGCTGCGGATGCCCTCCACCCGGTCCAGCACCGCGTCCGCGTCGCTCTCGCCGCCCCGGACCAGCAGTTCCAGCCGGTCGCAGGCGGAGAGCTGCTCCTCCAGATTCTCCGGCGTGTCGCAGGCCACGAACCGGCCCTTGCGGATGATCAGCACATGGTCGCACACTGCCCGGATCTCCGACAGGATGTGGGAGCTGATGAGGACGGTGTGGTCCTTGGCCAGATGCCGGATCAGCTCCCGGATCTCCACCACCTGCTTGGGGTCCAGACCCACGGTGGGCTCGTCCAGAATGATGATCTTCGGGAAGCCCAGGATGGCCTGGGCCAGACCCACCCGCTGGCGGTAGCCCTTGGACAGGTTCCGGATGAGCCGGCCGCCCATGTCCTCCAGATGGGTCAGAGACACCGCCTGGGACACCTGATCCTCCCGCTGGTCTTTGGGGATCTGTTTCAGCTCCGCACAGAAGCGGAGATATTCCAAAACCGTCATGTCCGGATACAGCGGCGGCAGCTCCGGCAGATAGCCAATGCACCGCTTGGCGGCCTCCGGCTCGTCCAGGATGTTGTGGCCCTCAATGATGACCTCGCCCTCCGTGGCGGCCAGATAGCCGGTGATGATGTTCATGGTAGTGGACTTTCCCGCGCCGTTTGGCCCCAGAAAGCCGAAGATCTGGCCGTCGGCCACGGTGAAGCTCAGATGGTCCACCGCGTAGTGGTCCCCGTACCGCTTCACCAGATCCTTTACTTCGATCAAGCAGATAACCTCCTCGCGGGGCCGGTGCGCAGGCCGTCCCCTTTTTCATAGCCCTATTATAACAGTATAGCTTAAAGAAAGCTGAATAAAAAATCAAGAGGCCGGCGGCTTTTCTGCGGGACGAACAGAGTGAGACGGAAAACTTTCATAAGATCCGGGAAACCGACACAGAATATTCATAAAATATTTTCGGTTTTTTCAAGTTGTTTTCAGAATGCCCTGTTATAATCAAGCCATCCTCAGGAACGAAACAGCCTGAGGCGCGGCCTTCCCCTCCGGCCGCGAACCGTTTTTCGTTTTTCTTCTTTTTTCTCTCCAGGAAAAGGGGCCATGCTCTGCATGGCCCCTCAGGCTGTCGAGAAACCCGGTTGCGCAATTAGGCGGCAACCGGGTTTTCAGCACATATTCGGGAAAATAGAATCGAAAATAGGAAATGGGCAGAGTCATTCCATTTCCACCTTGCCATTTTTTTGAG
>NZ_JBQHUP010000038.1:0-23867 GCF_052065175.1 Dysosmobacter sp. HCP28S3_G4
ATTTCTACGATTCCACGATCCAGCTTCCCTCGTTCAAGCATCTTTCATCACCCATGCTTATTTTACCATATAAATGCGAAAAAGCCCAGCTATGCTCGACTTTTTCGACAGGCTGAGGCCGTACTCCTGTAATGAGTACGGTCTCTTTTTCATTCGCATTTAGTATCAACAGTTTCGAAAAAGCCTGACGACGCGTTTCATTCTTCTGGCGTTCCTACGGCACGAGTGCATGACCTGCGGCATACGTTCGCCGTACTGTCTCTCCAAAACGGGGATGACGTCAAGACGGTACAGGGCAACTTGGATCATGCTGCCGCAGCCTTTACGCTGGATGTGTACGGTCATATCTCAGAACGTATGAAGGATGACAGCGTCGCCCACATGTAAGCCTACATCGAAAATATGTCTTGAGCGTTACAAGAACGGTTAAATTCCCATAAGCGAGAAATAAGTGGGAAAAGCCAAAAAACGAAAAAAGAAAACCTTGGAACCATTGCGATTCCAAGGTTTCTTCTGGCAGCGGGTGAAGGATTCGAACCCTCACATACAGAGTCAGAGTCTGCTGTGCTACCTTTACACAAACCCGCTATGCTG
This sequence comes from Dysosmobacter sp. HCP28S3_G4, assembly GCF_052065175.1. Lineage (NCBI taxonomy): Bacteria > Bacillati > Bacillota > Clostridia > Eubacteriales > Oscillospiraceae > Dysosmobacter > Dysosmobacter sp. HCP28S3_G4. Next base: position 595 of record NZ_JBQHUP010000038.1, read on the forward strand.
TTTTGTTCTTGCTGTCGTCCGCAGCGAACAGATATTATTATACTGAAAAGACCGAAATTGTCAACCCCTATTTTACAAAAAAATCAGAAAATTTCCATGGGCCTCTCCGGAACCGTCCGGCATAGACCGACGCATGCTGCGCATACTGCATTTCGGAGGGGATCAAACCGTGAAAAAAGCGGAGAAAAGCCGGAAAACCCACCCGGATCCGGAGGACCTGCTGGAGCTGCGGATTGACCCGGAGCAGAGGCTCTGCCCGGCGGTCGACAGCACCTGCATCGATCTCTACCGAGTGGCGTCTGAAAAAATGGGCGTTCGGGTGGTGGATAACTGCTGCGAGGACAACATCAAATGAGAGAGGGGGCGGTTTCGTCCCCTCTCTCCGCGTCCGGAGAAAACGCATCTGCGATCTCTGATTGCCATGCCGCCGGTTTTATGGTACAATCAGACAAATGCTTTGCAAGGAAGTGAGCCCATGTCCCGATGCTTCATCTTTGCCGCCGGCACCTTTTACGGACTGCGGGAGCGGCCCGCCGACGGTGATCTGGTCATCGCCGCCGACGCCGGATACCGGGCCTGTCAGGCCGCGGGGATCGTCCCGGCGGTGGTGCTGGGGGATTTCGACTCCATGGACGCCCCGGAGGACGGCACCGAGCTGTGCCGCCTGCCGGTGGAAAAGGACGACACCGACACCCTGGCCGCCGTCCGTCTTGGCCTGGAGCGGGGCTGTACGGAGTTCCATATCTACGGCGGCACCGGAGGAAAGCGGCTGGACCACACCGTGGCCAATTTTCAGACGCTTCTGTTCCTCCGCCGCCAGGGCGGTCGGGGCTTCCTCTACGATAACGACTTCGTCTGGACCGTGCTGGAGAATGAATCCATCACCGTGAAAAAAACGGTGGAATGGGGCCTGCTGTCCGTGTTCTCCCTAGGGGACCGGGCGGAGGGCGTCACGGAGACCGGCGTCCAGTATCCCCTGACGGACGGAACGCTGGCCAACGGTTTCCCCATGGGCGTCAGTAACCATATTCTGGAGGACGAGGCTGCCGTCTCCGTCCGGCACGGCGCGCTCCTGCTGGGCTGGGAGCTGCCGGCGGCGGGGGAATGAGCGCTGTTTTACACAAAGAATAACGCAGCGGACGACGGAGCGGTTGCGCCCGGTGCGGAATCATGGTATGATGAACAAAGAAGAAAGGTCGACCTCTTGGACGACTTGGGCGATTTGCCGGATTCCGGCGGCCCGACAGGAACGGCGCGCCGGATACGGCGGGGAAGGGGGCTGCTCATGGCCACGTTTATCGTAAATGGAACCACTGTGACGGCGCAGCGGAATCAGAAGCTGCTGCGCTTTCTCCGGGATGAACTGCGGCTGACCTCGGTGAAGGACGGATGCAGCGAGGGCGCCTGCGGCACCTGCACCGTCCTGGTGGACGGCAAGGCCACCAGGGCCTGCGTCCCCTGGACCGACAAGCTGGAGGGCAAGCGCGTCCTCACCGTGGAGGGCCTGACGGACTTTGAGAAGGACGTGTACACCTACGCCTTCGGACAGGCGGGGGCAGTGCAGTGCGGCTTCTGCATCCCCGGCATGGTGATGTGCGCTAAGGGGCTGCTGGATGTCAATCCCAGCCCCAGCCGGGAGGAGGCGGCCTTCGCCATCCGGAACAACATCTGCCGCTGCACCGGCTACGTGAAGATCATCGACGCCATTTTGCTGGCGGCAGAGGTGCTCCGGGCAGGAGAGATCCCGCCGGCGCCCACGGACTGGTCTCTGGGCCAGCGGGTTCCCCGGGTGGACGTGCGGGAAAAGGTCACGGGAACGGGGGAGTACCCCGATGATATCTACGTGGACGGGATGCTGTACGGCAGCGCCGTCCGCAGTCAGCACCCCAGAGCCCGGGTGCTGGCCATCCATACGGAGGAGGCCGAAGCCCTGCCCGGCGTGGCGGGCGTGTTCACCGCCGCCGACATCCCCGGACAGAACAAGGTGGGCCATCTGAAAAAGGACTGGGACACCATGATCGCCGTGGGGGACACCACCCACTATCTGGGGGACGCCGTCTGTCTGGTGGCCGCCGAGACGCCGGAGATCCTGGCCCAGGCCAAGCAGCTGGTAAAGGTGGACTACGAGGAGCTGCCCATGGTCCGCAGTCCCCGGGAGGCCATGCTGCCCGACGCGCCCCTGGTGCATAAAGAGGGTAATCTGCTGGCCCACAAGCACATCCAGCGGGGCAATCCGGCGGAGGCCATCGCCAAATCGAAGCACGTGCTGACCCAGCGGTTTTCCACGCCCTGGACGGAGCACGCCTTCCTGGAGCCGGAGTGCGCCGTGGCCATGCCCGACGGGGATGGGGTCCTGGTGCTGTCCACGGACCAGGGAGCCTACGACACTCAGCATGAGATCATGGGGATGCTGGGCCTGCCCGCGGAACAGGTGAAGGTCCGGAACTGTCTGGTGGGCGGCGGCTTCGGCGGCAAGGAGGACGTCACCGTCCAGCACCACGCCGCCCTCATCGCATATCTGACGAAGCGGCCGGTGAAGGTGAAGCTCACCCGGGCCGAGAGCATCCTGATCCACCCCAAGCGCCATCCTATGGAGATGGAGTTCTCCCTGGGCTGCGACGAGAACGGCATCATCCAAGGCGTGGCGGCGGAGGTCATTGCGGACACCGGGGCCTACGCCTCTCTGGGCGGGCCGGTGCTGGAGCGGGCCTGCACCCATGCGGCGGGGCCCTACAACTACCAGAACTTCGAGATCGACGGCTGGGCCTATTACACCAACAATCCCCCAGCCGGGGCCTTCCGGGGCTTCGGCGTCACCCAGACCTGCTTCTGCATTGAGAGCTTGCTGAACCAGATGGCCGACATCGTGGGCATCTCCCCGTGGGAGATCCGGTGGCGCAACGCCATCCGCCCCGGGCAGGAGCTGCCCAACGGCCAGATCGTGGACGGCTCCACGGGCCTCGCGGAGACGCTGGAGGCGGTGAAGCCTTATTACGACCAGGCGAAATACGTAGGCATCGCCTGCGCCATGAAAAACGCCGGCGTGGGCGTGGGTATCCCGGACACGGGCCGGTGCCGTCTGGTGATCCGGGACGGCAAGGTCCATATCTTCGCAGGTGCCTCCTGCATCGGACAGGGGCTGGGCACCGTCCTGACCCAGATGGTCTGCGGCGAGACCGGCGTGTCCCATGAGAACGTGGTCTACGAGCGGTCCAACACCTGGTGCGCCCCGGACGCGGGTACCACCTCCGGCTCCCGGCAGACGCTGTTCGCCGGCGAGGCCTGCCGCCGGGCCTGTGAGGGCCTGCGGAAAGCATTAAAGGAGAATTCCTTGACAGAACTGGAAGATCAGGAGTTCTACGGCGAGTACCTGGGCAAGACGGACCCGCTGGGGGCCAAGGTGCCCAATCCCGTCAGCCACATCGCCTACGGCTACGCCACCCAGATCTGCATCCTCGATGAGGACGGAAAGATCCAGCAGATCGTGGCGGCCCACGACGTGGGCAAGGCGGTGAACCCCACCTCCATTGAGGGTCAGATCCAGGGCGGCGTGGTGATGTCCATGGGCTACGCCCTGACGGAGCGGTATCCCCTGACGGACTGCAAACCCACCGCCAAATACGGCACGCTGGGCCTGTTCCGGGCCAATCAGATCCCGGAGATCACGCCCATCATCATCGAGAAGGAGGGGCTGAACGTGGCCCGAGGCGCCATCGGCATCGGAGAGATCACCTCCATTCCCACGGCACCGGCCATCGCGGACGCCTATTTCCGTTACGACGGCAAGTTCCGCACCGTCCTTCCCCTGGAGGACACCCCCTACGCCAGAAAGTGAGGACGGAAGATGGAACAGTCGAAATTTTACCGCCGGGGCTGGCTGTGCGCCGCCCTGTCGCCTGTGGCCTGCGTGCTGTTTCTGCTGGGCGGGATCGCCGGGCTGTGGGACCAGACGGGGAACCAGCTGGTCACGGTCCTGGCGGGCATCCTGACGGTGGAGATGCTGGTGGGGACCATCGCCCCCTTCTGGTGGCTGCTGACGGCCTTCCGCCAGCGGCGGCTGGGCAAGGAGCAGTCCGCCATCCTGATCTTCGCCAACGCGGCGGCCCTGATCATCAGCATCGTGTTTTTCTTCTGACAAAAGAGAAGACGGCCAGCGCTCTCCGCATGGCCGTCCGGTCAATGAATTTTGCGCCTTACCCGGCGGGGGCATCAGCCCTCCAATTCTGCCAGCGCCGCCGGGGTGTCCACGTCGTGGAGCACCGCCGGACCCACCTCCCAGAGGATCAGGTCCTCCTCATGCCGCCGGATGACGGTGCTGCCGCCATGGTCCTCGTTCAGCTCCATCAGCTCAGGGAAGAACCGGGCGGGGAACAGGCAGGGATTGCCCCGGACGCCGTTGTGGCCCAGGGCCGCGATTTTGTCCGGATGGGCCAGATAGAACCGCACCAGCGAGGCCACCGTCTCCCGCCGCAGCAGCGGCTGGTCCGACACCTGAAACAGCACGGCATCGCAGTCCCGCAGGGCCGTCAGGCCCAGCTCGATGGTGTGGCTGATGCCCCAGTCGGGATGCCGGTTGTGGATGGAGGCAAAGGAGAATTCCCCCGCCAGATCCATGACCTCCGGATACTGGGTCACCACCACAACGGAGTGGAACAGCTCCGACGGCACCGCCTCCAGCGCCCGCCGTATGAGCGTCTTTCCCTCCCATTGGGCCGCCAGCTTGTTTTCCCCGAACCGCCGGGCATTACCCGCGGCCATCACCACACACCCCAGCTTTAAATTCCTCATTCCTAATTCCTCATTCCTAATTCCTAATTGATGATAGTATATCCGTTTTCCCCCGCGTCAGTCAACGGGGGAACAGACCGAAAAAGGAGGCCACGCCCTATGAGCAAATGCGTTGGAAAAAGCGTGACCCGCGTGGATGCCTACGACAAGGCGTCCGGCAGGGCCAAATACACGGATGACCTCTGCGACCGCAGCGCCCTCATCGCCAAGGTGCTCCACTCCACCATCGCCCACGGCTTCGTGAAGTCCATCGACACCGGGGAGGCGGAGGCCATCGACGGCGTGGTCCGCATCCTGACCTGCTTCGACGCGCCGGACCGTCCCTTCCCCACGGCGGGCCATCCCTGGTCCACGGACCCCAAGCATCAGGACGTGGCGGACCGGCTGCTGCTGAACCGGCACGTGCGCTACTACGGCGACGACGTGGCGGTGGTCATCGCGGAGAACGAGGTGGCTGCGGCCCAGGCCGTCCGGGCCATCAAGGTGGAGTACGAGGAGCTGCCCTTCGTGCTGGACGTCCAGAAGGCCATGGAACCCGGCGCGCCCCAGATCCACGAGGAGTATCCCGGCAACGTGCTGGCCCATACGTCCCTGCGGAACGGCGACTATGAACACGCCTGCCAGGAGCCGGGATTGATCAAGGTGGAGGGCTGGTACGACACTCCCACCGTCCAGCACTGCCACATTGAGAATCACCTGTGCTACGCCTATGAAGAGAGCGGGAAGGTCGTGGTGGTGTCCTCCACCCAGATCCCCCACATCACCAAGCGGGTGGTGGCCCAGGCCCTGGGCCTGCCCTGGGGCAGCGTCCGGCTGATCAAGCCCTATATCGGCGGCGGCTTCGGCAACAAGCAGGACGCCCTGTACGAGCCGCTGTGCGCGTGGTGCTCCCAGATGGTGGGAGGCCGTCTGGTGAAGCTGGAGTGCAGCCGGGAGGAGACCTTCGTCTCCAACCGGGTCCGCCACGCCATCCGCACCCACATCATCTCCTGGGTCCGGCCCGACGGCACCTTCGCCGCCCGGAAGATCGAGTGCTTCTCCAATCAGGGCGCCTACGCCTCCCACGGCCACGGCGTCTGCGCCAAGGGCATGGGTGCCTTCCCCCAGCTGTATCCCTGCCCCAACGTGGAGGGCGACGCCTGGACGGTGTACACCAACCGTCCCACCGCCGGCGCCATGCGGGGCTACGGCATCCCCCAGGCCATGTTCGCCGGAGAGTGCCACATCGACGATGTGTGCCGGGCCATCGGCGCGGATCCGGTGGAGTTCCGCCGGAAGAATCTGATGCCCGTGGGCTTTAAGGATGGCTTCTCCAAGAACGAGCTGTACAGCGACACCTTCAACCAGTGCATGGACAAGGCCATGGCGGCCATCGACTACCGCCGGAAGTACGAGGAATACCAGCACCAGACCGGCGATATCCGTAAAGGAATTGGCCTTGCCGTGTTCTGGTACAACACGGCGGTGTGGCCCATCTCCCTGGAGTCCTCCTCCTGCCGGATGGTGCTGAATCAGGACGGCTCCCTCCAGTTCCAGACCGGCGAGACGGAGATCGGCCAGGGCTGCGACACCGCCTTCTCCCAGATGGTGGCCGACGCCGTGGGCGTGCCCCTCAGCGCCGTCCACGTGGTCAGCAGCCAGGACACCGACGTGACCCCCTTCGGCACCGGCGCCTACGCCTCCCGCCAGACCTACATCGGCGGCTTCTCCATCATGCAGACCGCCATGGCCCTCCGGGAGAGGATCCTGAACGTGGCCCATGAGCAGACCCGGATGCCCGTTTCCAATCTGGACCTGGTGGATGGGAACATCGTCCGCAAGTCTGACGGCCGGGTGCTGGAGACCCTGGGGGAACTGGCCACGGAGTGTCTGTACTCTCTGGAGCACAGCCAGCACATCACCGCCGAGACCACGGCCCAGATCAAGTCCAACGCCTACTCCTTCGGCTGCTCCATCGCCGAGGTGGAGGTGGATATCCCCATGTGCAAGGTGAAGCTGCTGCGGATGGTCAACGTCCACGACTGCGGCAGTCTCATCAACCCCGCGCTGGCGGAGGCCCAGGTCCACGGCGGCATGTCCATGGCCATCGGCTACGGACTCAGCGAGGAGCTGAAATTCGACGAGAAGACCGGACGCCCCCTGAACAACAACCTGCTGGACTACAAGCTGTCCACCGTCATGGATCACCCGGACCTGGACGCTCTGTTTGTGGAGAACGCGGAGCCCACGTCGCCCTTCGGCACCAAGTCCCTGGGCGAGCCGCCGGCCTGCTCCGGCGCGCCGGCCATCCGCAACGCCATTGCCCAGGCCACCGGCGTGTACATCGACCGCTGCCCCATCACGCCCCACGTGCTGTACCGGGAGTTCCGGGACGCGGGACTGATCCGGGATTGAAGGAGGAATCGCCATGTATGATATGAAAGCCCTGTATCAGGCATCCAGCGTCCAGGACGCGGTTGCCCTGCGCCTGGCCCATCCCGACGCCCAGATCATTGCCGGCGGCTCCGACGTGCTGGTGCAGATGCGGGAGGGCAAGCGGGTCGGCGCGGAGCTGATCTCCATCTACGGTCTGGACGAACTCCGGGGCATCAAACTGGAGGAGGACGGGACGCTGCGCATCGGCAGCCTGACCAGCTTCTCCCACATCACCCGGGACCCGCTGATCCAACAGTACGTCAATGTGCTGGGGGAGGCCGTGGACCAGGTGGGCGGCCCCCAGATCCGGAACATTGGCACCATCGGCGGTAACACCTGCAACGGCGTCACCTCCGCCGACTCCGCCTCCACGCTGTTCGCCTACGACGCCGTCATTGAGCTGACGGGGCCGGAGGGCGTCCGCCGCCTGCCCATCCAGGAGTTTTACATCCGGGCGGGCAAGGTGGACATCCGGGCGGGAGAGATCCAGACCGGTATTCTCATCCCGCGGGAGAGCTATGAGAACACCTTCGGCCACTACATCAAGTATGCCATGCGGAACGCCATGGACATCGCCACGCTGGGCACCTCCGTCAACGTCCGCCTGTCCGCCGACAAAAAGACGGTGGAGCGGGCGAGAGTGGCCTTCGGCGTGGCGGGCCCCATCCCCATGCGGGCGTCCACGGCGGAGCGTACCGCCGCCGGACAGCCCGTCAGCCTGGAGCTGGCGGAGGCCTTTTCCGCCGCCGTCCGGGAGGACATCAACCCCCGGGACTCCTGGCGTGCCGCCAGGGACTTCCGGATGCACATTGCCGTGGAGAGCGCCAAACGGGCGTTCATCGAATCCGTGAGACTGGCGGGAGGTGAGCTGTGATGGTGGAAAAGCACGTGACCCAGTATCAGACGGTTCATTTCAACCTCAACGGCCGGGACGTGGAGCGGACGGTAGACGTCCGGGCGTCCCTCACCGACATGCTCCGCAACGACTTCCGAATGACCTCCGTGAAGAAGGGCTGCGAGGTGGGGGAGTGCGGCGCCTGCAACGTCCTCATCGACGGCGAGGCTTTCAACTCCTGCATCTATCTGGCGGTCTGGGCGGAGGGAAAGCACATCCGCACGCTGGAGGGGCTGCTGGGCCCCAACGGCGAACTGTCCGACATCCAGCAGGCCTTCGTGGACGAGGCTGCCATCCAGTGCGGCTTCTGCACGCCGGGCTTTATCCTGACGGCGGTGGAGATCCTGGAGAGCGGAAAGGAGTACAGCGACGACCAGCTGCGCAAGCTCCTGTCCGGTCATCTGTGCCGCTGCACCGGCTATGAGAATATCCTCCGGGCGGTAAAGAAGACCATGTACAGGCGGCTGGGAAAGGAGCTGCCGAACCATGAGTGAGTTCTGCGGAAGCTGCGTGGACTGCGCGGTGAAGAGCTGCAGCCGGATGGACGGCAAAAATCCGGCCTTTTGCCTGACCACTCACATGGATGAGGAGGCACTGGCGGAGGCCATGCTGCTGTACACCGAGGACGACTGGAACCGGCAGACTGCCATATCCGCCGCGGAAGTGGAGGCGGAGTTCTACTGCAAGATGACCCGGGTGGAGGAAATCATGGAGTTCGCCCGCCGGATGGGCTTTCACCGCATCGGCATCGCCACCTGCGTGGGGCTTCTGGCGGAGGCCCGCACCGCCGCCCGCATCTTCCGGAAGGCGGGCTTCGAGGTCTACGGCGTGGCCTGCAAGGTGGGCGCCCAGCCCAAGACCGCCATTGGCATCCCGGAGCACTGTCAGAAGGTGGGGAAGAATATGTGCAACCCCATTTTGCAGGCAAAGCTGCTGAACCGGGCAAAGGTGGACCTGAACGTGGTCATCGGCCTGTGCGTGGGCCACGACTCCCTGTTCTACAAATACGCGGAGGCGCTGACCACCACCCTTGTGACCAAGGACCGTGTGCTGGGCCACAACCCCGCGGCGGCGCTGTACCAGGCGGAGGCCTATTACTCCAGGCTCCTGAAGGATTGAGACAAGGCGGCGGACGATCGTCCGCCGCCTTGCGTTGTCGAAAGACCTTGTCTGTAGGAAAAGAGTTCTTTTTTGCAAGGGGAGTACGAGGGGGCGGGAGCCCCTTCGTATGGAATCGAATGCCTGCAAAAAGCCTGCGTCAGCAGGCGTTTGCGCCGCGCAGCGGCAGCTTTTCGGCCCGCTGCGCGGGCAGAAAAGTGAGGCATTGTAAAGGCAGTAAAAAGTCCGGTCCGGACTTTTTGCTGCCGAACGGCGGACGATCGTCCGCCGCCTGTCATTTTATTTGACGATTCACTGAAAACGCGCTATAATAAAAATACCAAACGAGAGGAGGTATTCTGATGAAGACCATCATCACCATTGGACGGCAGTTCGGCAGCGGCGGCAAGGAAGTCGGCATCCGGGTAGCCAAGGAGCTGGGCATTCCGTTCTATGATAAAGAGCTGCTGCAGGAGGCGGCGAAGAAGAGCGGCCTGTGCGAGAAGATCTTCGAGAACTTCGATGAGAAGCCCAAGAGCCTGCTGTACTCCATCGCCATGGACTCCTACATGTTCAGTCTGCCCGGCAGCGGCGCCGGAGAGTCGCTGGAGCAGCAGGTGTACCTCGCTACATACGATACCATCCGTCAGATCGCGTCTCAGGGCCCCTGCGTCATCATCGGCCGCTGCGCGGACTACGCGCTGGCGGATGATCCCAACCGCCTGAGCCTGTTCATCTATGCGCCCATGGACGTGCGGATCGCCCGGGTGGCGAAGCGCCAGAACCTGACGCCGGAGAAGGCCCGTCAGCTGATCCTCAAGACCGACAAGCGCCGCGCCTCCTATTACGAGTACTATTCCGCCCAGCGGTGGGGCGCAGTGGAGAGCTACGACTTCTGCCTGGATTCCAGCGCTCTGGGCCTGGGCGGCACGGTGGAGCTGATCCGTACCATGGTGGATCACAAGGAACATCCGGTGCCCAGCCCCACGGAGGAGGATCCCACCCAACCCAAGGCCTGAGAAAACTGCATCTGACCGCGCCGACGCGCGAAAAAGAGCGGACCGCACAGCGATCCGCTCTTCGTTTTCATGCGGCGTTCAGGCCAGATGCAGGGTAATGCCCTCCAGGTTGTAGAAGGGGTCGGCGGCGGTGGGGGACAGTCCCTCCGCCACGCCCGTCTGGGTCAGGACGGAGGTGCGCTTGAAGCATACCGGCAGGATGGGGGCCTGGCTGAACAGCCGCGCGCACAGCGCCCGCATGGACGCAGCCTGGTTCTGGGATGCGGCGCAGGCGCTCAGGATCTCGTCCATCGCCGGATCGGACCAGCCACTGTAGTTCAGCTGTCCTCCGGTGCCTATCAGCGCCGTCAGATCCCAGTCGGCGGTGAGCCGGACCTCCGCGAAATAGAGGTCATAGTTCCCGGCGGCCAGGGCGGTCAGATAGTCCTCCCAGGGCAGAGTCTCCACCGTGAACTTCAGATCAAAGACAGACAGGGAGGAGGCCAGATACCGGGCGATGGAGACCTTGAAGGAGTTGTCGTCGTTTACCAGCAGCGTCAGCTCCCGGGTGGTCTCGCCGGTGTTGAGCCCCACATCTGTCATGGCGTCCTCAAAGGCGTTGTAGGAGTAACCGGTCTCCAGCTCCGCCGGATACAGCGCGGATACCGGGGAGACGGGGAACTGAGCGGCCACGGCATGGCCGGAGAGATAGACGTCCGCCACGGTGGAGCGGTCCACGCCCAGACTGAGGGCCCGGCGGACGGCAGGATCGCTGAGCAGCTCCCGCTGGACATTGAAGCCGATATATTGGAGCACGGTGGTGTCCGCGTCCGTGGAAGAGAAGCTGCCGGCGGCGCTGAGGGGCTCCGAATCCGTCAGATCGGCGGTGATGAGCTGCACGGCGTGGGAGGTGAACTGATAGCGCAGGGCGTCAGAGCCGGTGCAGGGCACCAGCTCGATGCGATCGGCGGGCAGTTTTCCGCTGCCCCACCAGCTGCTGTTGGGCACCAGATAGAAATTTCCGCTGTCGGACACCAGTGTATAGGGCCCGGTGCCGGTGGGCACGGAGTTGTTCTCCGTGCCGGCCTTCACGATGGGGATATCCAGCAGGGCGGTGAAGCCGGTGTTGGGCCGGTTCAGGGTGATGACCACCGTGCCCTTGGCGGCACGGACCGACTGGACGCAGGCCAGCCGCGCCTGATAGCGGGGCGCGGTGCGGGCACGGTTCAGGGTGGCAGCCACATCGGAGGCGGTGAGGGAGGAGCCATCGCTGAAGGTGACGCCCTCCCGGAGCTGGAGCGTCCAGGTCATGGCCTCCGGGTCGTAGCTGGCATCGGTGCAGAGCCGGTACTGGGGCTCCAGCTCTTCGTCCAGCTGAAACAGGCCCTCGTACAGCAGGGCGCCCAAAGTCTGTTGGGCGCCGTCGGGACAGGTGACGGGGTCCAGGGCGGCGCCGGAGTCGTAGGGAAGGGAAAAGGTCTCAGGCAGGGCGGCGGACGGCTCCTCCTTTTGAGAGGAGAGGGCGGCCAGATCGCCGGGGAGGGGCGCGCCGCCCTCATCGGGCAGCTCCTGGGTGCATCCGCTGAGGAGCAGAGCCGGCAGGAGCAGGAAAACGGCGGCTTTTCGGAACTTCATGGCCTGCCCTCACTGCCGTCCGGAGAGGGCGATCATGGCCGCCTGGGCACCCCGGGCGTCGCCCATCTTCCGGTAGGACCAGAACCAGTCCGTCCGGCAGGCGGTGCAGAGACCGGACACGTCAATGTGTTCCGGCAGGACGCCCGCCCGCAGGAGCCACTGGCGGTTCAGACCCGCCAGATCCACGTGGTACTTGGCGCCCCGGCGCTCCAGACAGCCCTCCGCGTCTGCGCCCAGGGCGGCCCGCATGGCCTCCGGCACGTCGCCGTCGGTCTCGAAACAGCACCGGCCGATGCAGGGCCCCACAGCAGCCAGGACCGTCTCCGGTCTGGCGCCGTATTCCCGGACCATGGTCTGAACGGTCTTCTCCACGATCCCGGCGGCACAGCCCCGCCATCCGGCGTGAACGGCACCGATAGAGCGGCTGGACGGGTCGTACAGCAGGATGATGCCGCAGTCGGCGGAAAAGACCAGCAGCGGCAGATCCGGTTCGTTGGTGACCAGGGCGTCGGCGGTGTAGTCCCGCTCCCGCAGCAGGCCCTTTCCGGCGTCGGCGGCAGTGCAGACCCGGACGGTGGTCTCATGGACCTGCCGGGACAGGACGGTCCGCTCCACATCCGTGCCGACGGCGGCACAGAAGCGGCGGTAGTTCTCCTGCAGCGCGTCCGGAGCGTCGCCGCAGCCGGTCCGCAGGTTCAGGGAATCCCAGGGCGGCAGGGAGACGCCGCCCTTCCGGGTGGAAAAGCCGTGCCGGATGCCGGAACAGCCGTCCAGCAGGGGGGAGGACAGCCAGAGCAGTTCGTTTTGCTGATGGATCTCAAAAGACATGACAAAATCTCCTAATCAAGATGGACAGAAGAAGCCGGAGCCGCGTATCAAAACAGCATACGCCGTTCCGGTAGAAATATGCCCCCTGCCCTCCGGCAGGAGAACAGGGGGCGCATGTTTTGTAAAGTGCTGCCGGAGCCGGAAGATGCAGCCGTGGGGTCAGTCCGGGTTCTCCTCCACTTCATGGTGATGATACCCACGGCGGGCATAGATGATGCCGCCAATGCAGACGAAAACGCCTACGCATAGCAGCAGGATGCCCCATCCGCCCAGCAGAAGGCCGGTCAGACACATGATGCCGCCGGTCAGCAGCAGAGCAATGCCGTACAGAATGTCCTTGATATCCTGCAGCAGCACCAGAACGCCATCATAGTCTTTCATGAAAGGACTCCTTTCCTGCGGAAAAAAACCGCCTGCGTCCTCACTTTTGCCCGGAAGACAAAAGTGAGAAGAAAGGGAGGTGGCAAAGGCCCCCGCAACCACCTATCAGCTGCCGCAGGCGGCCAAGAGGAAAAGGGCCAGGAAAAACCTAAGGTTTTTCCGGTTCTTTTGCCCAACGGGCAAAAGAATCTGCCATAATCATTTTTCAGGCGGCGTGTACGTCGGAAAAATACCGAGACCCCAGCCGCCGGGGGCGGCGTCACCAGTGACCGACGTCACTGGTGGTGGGGGATTCTCAAGGGGGAGCCTGCTCCCCCTTGAACAACGTCAGTTGTCGTGGTACTCCTTGCACGTGCACTTCTTCCACTTCAGGCCGCTGCCGCAGGGGCAGGGGTCGTTGCGGCCGATCTTGTTGACCTTCACGGGCTGCTTCTTGGGAGTGGTGCCGTCGCCGCCCACGTTTTCGGTCATACCCTTGGCCACCCGCTCACGCTTGACTTCCTCGTCCTTCCTGATCCGGACGGAGAACAGACGGCGGACAGTCTCGGACTGGATGGCGGCGATCATCTCCTCAAACATGGTCAGGGACTCCTGCTTGTAGGCGATGATGGGATCGGTGTTGGCGTAGGCACGCAGACGGATGCCCTGCTTCAGGTCGTCCATGGCGTCGATGTGGTCCATCCAGTACTCGTCCACCACCCGGAGCATGATGACCCGCTCCAGCTCCCGCATCAGCTGCGGAGTGATCTCGGCCTCCTTGGCCTCGTAGGTCTTCTCGGCGGCCTCGGTGAACATCTCGGCGAAGTCGTTCTGGGTCTTCTCGGCCAGCTCTTCCTCAGTGAAGGAGAAGGAACCCTTGGGGAAGTACAGTCCCTCCAGCCCCCGGAGCATGGTCTGGAAGCCGGCCTGATCCAGGGACTGCTCCTCGCCGAAGGCCAGGGCCACGTCGTTGGACAGAACGGTGCGCATCATGCTCAGGACATTTTCCTTCATGTCCTTGCCGTCCAGAACCTCACGGCGCTGGTTGTAGATGATCTCGCGCTGCTTGTTCATGACATCGTCGTACTCCAGCACGGACTTACGGGACTGGAAGTTCCGGGACTCCACGGTGGTCTGGGCGTTCTCAATGGCCTTGGTCAACATCTTGCTCTCGATGGGGGTGTCCTCGTCCAGATCCACCTTGTCCATCATGTTCTGGATGCGGTCGCCGCCGAACAGGCGCATCAGATCGTCTTCCAGGGAGATATAGAACCGGGTCTCGCCGGGATCGCCCTGACGGCCGGCACGGCCACGGAGCTGATTGTCGATCCGGCGGGAGTCGTGGCGCTCGGTGCCGATGATGAACAGACCGCCCGCGGCGCGGACCTTGTCGGCCTCGTCCTTGATCTCCGCCTTGTGGGCGGCCAGACGGTCGGCGAACAGCTTCCGGGCGTCCAGGATCTCCTGGTTGTCGGTCTCGGCGTAGCCGGTGGCCTCCATGATGAGTTCGTCGCTGAGACCGGCCTTCCGCAGATCGGCGGTGGCCATGTACTCGGCGTTGCCGCCCAGCATGATGTCGGTGCCGCGGCCCGCCATGTTGGTGGCCACGGTGACGGCGCCGAACTTGCCGGCCTGGGCCACGATCTCGGCCTCTTTCTCATGGTTCTTGGCGTTCAGCAGATTGTGGTGGATGCCCTCCCGCACCAGCAGCTTGGACAGGGCCTCGTTCTTCTCAATGGACACGGTGCCCACCAGGACGGGCTGGCCCTTGGCGTGGCACTCCTTGATCTGCTCAATGACCGCCCGGTACTTGCCCGCCTCGGTCTTGTACACCACGTCGTGGTGGTCCTCACGGGCAACGGGCTTGTTGGTGGGGATCTCGATGATATCCAGGTTGTAAATGGTGGCGAACTCCTCCTGCTCGGTCATGGCGGTACCGGTCATACCGGACAGCTTGCTGTACAGGCGGAAGTAGTTCTGGAAGGTGATGGTGGCCAGGGTCTTGTTCTCGGAGTTGACGCTGACGTGCTCCTTGGCCTCGATGGCCTGATGGAGGCCGTCGGAGTAGCGGCGGCCGAACATGAGACGGCCGGTGAACTCGTCGACAATGATGACTTCGCCGTCCTTCACCACGTAGTCGATGTCCTTCTTCATGACACCGTGGGCCTTGATGGCCTGGTTGATGTGGTGGGACAGGGTGGAGTTCTCCGGATCGGCCAGGTTGTCCAGATGGAAGAACTGCTCGGCCTTGGCGATGCCGCTGGCGGTGAGCATGGCGGATTTGGCCTTCTCATCCACGATGTAGTCGGCGTCCTCGTTCTCGTCTTCCTCTTCCTTGTTGTCCACCTCGGCCACCACCTTCTTCTTCAGGCGGGAGACGAACATCTCAGCCATGTCGTACAGCTGGGTGGACTTGTCGCCCTGGCCGGAGATGATCAGGGGGGTCCGGGCCTCGTCGATGAGGATGGAGTCCACCTCGTCCACGATGGCGAAGGCGTGGCCCCGCTGCACCAGCTCGGTGGAGTAGATGCACATATTGTCACGGAGATAGTCGAAGCCCATCTCGTTGTTGGTGCCGTAGGTGATGTCGGCGGCGTAGGCGGCCTGCCGCTCCTTGGTGGTGAGGCCGTGGACAATAAGGCCCACCTTCAGGCCCAGGAAGCGGTGGACCTTGCCCATCCACTCGCTGTCGCGCTTGGCCAGATAGTCGTTGACGGTGACGATGTGGACGCCCTGGCCTGTCAGGGCGTTCAGATAGGCGGGGAGAGTGGCCACCAGGGTCTTGCCCTCGCCGGTCTTCATCTCCGCGATGCGGCCCTGGTGGAGGACGATGCCGCCCACCAGCTGCACCCGGTAGGGCCGCAGGCCCAGCACGCGGTCAGCGGCCTCCCGCACGGTGGCGAAGGCCTCCGGCAGGATATCGTCCAGCGTCTCACCGTTCCGGAGACGCTCCTTGAACTCCGCAGTCTTGCCCCGGAGCTGTTCGTCGCTCATGGCCTTGTACTCGTCGCCCAAGGCCTCGATCTTGTCCACAATGGGGTAGATGGATTTCAGCTCCCGGGAGCTGTAATCGCCAAACAGTTTCTTCATCAGACCCATGGTATTTGAAAACATCCTTTCTCAAAATCCGCCGCAGCGCCGGAGAGGCGCTCCGCGGATGCAATTGCTTTTATAAAATAAGTGGCCATACCAAAACAAGTGTAGCATAACACAACTCTCCGCGGAATGCAAAGAAAAAACGTAGATTCTTATAAAAAGTTCACAAATTGGAAAATCGCGGACCGCAAAACCGATTGCGCGGTGCGGACCTTGCGGGAGCCGGGGGAAGCGCGGGGACGGGAGTGACAAAACGGAGAAAATGTCGGTTGTGATGCGGAAGAAAATGTGATAAACTGAACAACGGAAGAAAGCGGGTCTGTCCGGCGGCGGCAGGCCAAGCCAACATCAAATCACGATAGGAGGACGTTCCATGGAACTCAGTTTTTACGGTGCCGACCAATGCGTCACCGGCAGTTGCCACTGTCTTGAGGTCAACTGGAAAAAGATCCTCATCGACTGCGGCCTGCAGCAGGGACGGGACGAGGTGTCCAACGCCGAATTCCCCTTTGCCGCCAACACCATCGACTACGTGCTGGTGACCCACGCCCACATCGACCACAGCGGCCGGATCCCCATGCTCATCAAGCAGGGCTTCCACGGGCAGATCCTTACCACCCGGCTCACCGCCAACCTGATGGAGATCATGCTGCTGGACTCCGCCCACATCCAGGAGCAGGACGCGGAGTGGAAGAACCGCAAGGGCGAGCGGTCCGGCGCGCCCCATGTGGAGCCGCTGTACACCATCGAGGACGCCCAGCGGGTGAAGGAGTTCCTGACCACCTGCGAGTACGGCCAGACCGTTGATCTGTGCGAGGGCGTGGAAGTGGAGTTCGTGGACGCCGGCCATCTGCTGGGCTCCGCCTGCATCGCCATGGACCTGACGGAGAACGGCGTGAAAAAGCGCATCGTCTTCTCCGGCGACCTGGGCAACATCAAGCAGCCCATCATCCGGGATCCGGTCCACTTCTCCGGCGCGGACTACGTGGTGATGGAGTCCACCTACGGCGACCGGAACCACACGGAGGTCTGGAGCTATACCGACGATTTGGCGCGGATCATCGACGAGACCATGGCCAAGGGCGGAAACGTCATCATCCCCTCCTTCGCCGTGGGCCGCACCCAGGAGTTGCTGTACTTCATCCGGGAGATCAAGGACGCGGGACTGGTGAAGTCCAACCCGGACTTCCCGGTGTACATCGACTCCCCGCTGGCCAAGAAGGCCACCACCATTTTCACCGGCGACCTCCACGGCTATCTGGACGACGACGCCCTGAAGCTGGTGGCCGACGGCACCCATATGTTCAACTTCACCAACCTGCGGATGACGGAGACCAGCGAGGAGTCCAAGGCCCTGAACGAAGACCGCAGCCCCAAGGTCATCATCTCCGCCTCCGGCATGTGCGACGCGGGCCGCATCCGGCACCATCTGAAGCACAACCTGTGGCGTCCGGAGTGCACCGTGGTGTTCGTGGGCTATCAGGGCGAGGGGACCCTGGGCCGTCATCTGCTGGAGGGCACCCAGAGCGTCAAGCTGTTCGGCGAGGACATCGCCGTCCAGGCGAAGATCGTCAACTTCCAGGGCCTTAGCTCCCACGCTGACCGGGATCATCTGCTGAGCTGGATCGCGGACTTCAAGGCCCCCAAGCCCCAGCATGTCTTCGTAGTCCACGGCGACCGGGAGGTGGCGCCCTTCTTTGCCCAGACCATTCAGGGCATGGGCTTTGAGGCCCACGCGCCCCAGTACACCGAGGTCTATGACCTGATCGAAAACAAGCAGCTGGCGCCGGGCTATCTGCCGGAGCGGAAGGTCAAGGCCGTAGGCGGCGCCAAGACCAGTTCCGCCTACGAGCGGCTGGTGGCTGTGGGCCAGATGGTCATGGAGTCCATCAAGCGCTCCAAGGGCCGGGACAACAAGAGCCTTGCCAAATTCGCGGATCAGCTGCGCCTGCTGCTGGAGAAATGGGAGGCGTAAGCGATCCCGGAGCATGGAATCCGTTTTCCGGGGCCGGTCCGGCCGTATTTGTGGTGATGCCAGCGGGCCGGCCTTCCTGGAGAAGCAGGTAATTTGTGATACAATTTAGGGAAAGATTGCGGGAATTGAGAACCGAGAAGTCAAGCGGCGGGAGATGACGGAACGGCTGGGAATGCAGCTCCGCTCCTACCAACATTACGAGGGCGGAGAGCGGCGTCCGGACTATGAGGGACTGGTAGCTCTGAAAGAAACAGGGGGTATCCGGAATGTCCTTTCCACCAATCTCCCGCAACTGCCGATGTGCGGCAGCAAAATAGGAGTAAAGTGCATCCGGGAGCACCCCCAGCACCAGCCTCCCGCAACCACCGGACTGCGGCAGCAAAAGAGGAGCAGAAGGGCATCCGGGAATTCCCCCAATTTTTGCAACTACCATATGCGGTTGAGCGATCCAAGCCCGTAAGTTTCCACCAGTCCAAAACCCCCGTAACAGGCGCTGCGAGCATTCCGGGCGAAGCCCGGAATGCCGCCGCCAGCGTCTTTTCTCTTGACACCATCAAAAGGCGCTTTCTCTTTTCGGCGCAACCGAAAAGAGAAAGGGGGTTTTGAAGCTGCGGCCTTTGTCGCACTTCCCGCGCCCGGAACGGGGGCACCTCTGCACCCCCGCGAGGGACCTCGCAAAGCCGCCGGGCTTCCCCGGTACCATCCCCGCGCCCCGGCACGGGGCCCATTTTTCGGAACCGCGAACAACAAAATCTATCTCGATCGTAAGGAATCACTATGGAAAAGTTACAGCTCAACAAAGTTTATACCGGCACCGTGGAGGGCTACTCCAGCGAAGGCCTGGGCATCGTCCGGCTGGACGGTGCGGTGGTGTTCGTGCCCCGTGCCGTCCGGGGGGAGATCATCGACCTGAGGATCACCAAGGTGATGAAGACCGCCGCCGCGGGGGAGATCGTGAAGATCAAAAAGTCTTCCCCGGAGCGGACGAAGCCGGAGTGTCCGTATTTCGGCGTCTGCGGCGGCTGCGATTTCCAGCATCTCAGCTATGCGGAGGAGCTGTGGGCCAAGCGGCAGCGGGTCCAGGACGCCCTGACCCGTCTTGGCGGCACGGACCTCCAGGTGGAGGAGATCCTGGGCGCGAAGAATCCCCTCCACTACCGGAACAAGAGCCAGTATCCCGTGGGCGCGGACGGCTCTATCGGCTTCTACAAGGGCCGCACCCACGCGGTGGTGGCGGTGGACCGGTGCATGATCCAGACGGAGCAGAGCGACGCCACCGCCCGGGCGGTGGGAGAGTGGATGCGCCGCTACAAGGTCCCCGCCTATGACGAGCGGACGGGCAAAGGCCTGATCCGCCACGTCTACGTCCGCACCAACCGGAAGGGGGAGACTCTGTGCTGCGTTCTGGCCAACGGGAAGCAGCTGCCCCGGGAACCGGAGCTGGCGGCCTACGTTCGGGCGGCGGCGCCGAAGACTGTGGGCGTGGTGCTGGGCACCAACACCCGGCCGGGCAATGTGATCCTGGGGGAGAAGTACCGGACGCTGTGGGGAGAGAGCTGTCTCATGGACACCCTCTGCGGCCTGACCTTCAAGCTGTCGGTGCCGTCGTTCTATCAGGTGAACCGGGACCAGGCGGAGGTGCTGTACGGCAAGGCGCTGGAATTCGCGGGCCTGACGGGGGCGGAGACGGTGCTGGACCTGTACTGCGGCACCGGCACCATCACGCTTTGCATGGCCGGTAAGGCCAAAAAGGTCATCGGGGCGGAGATCGTTCCGGCGGCCATCCGGGACGCGGAGGAGAACGCCGTCCGGAACCATATCGGGAACGCGGAGTTTTTCTGCGGCGACGCGGCGGACATCGCGGCGAAGCTGGAGAAGGACGGTCTTCGGCCGGACGTCATCACCGTGGACCCGCCCAGAAAGGGCCTGGCGCCGGAGGTCATCGCCTCCGTGGCGGCCATGGGGCCGTCGCGGGTGGTGTACGTCTCCTGCGATCCCGCCACCCTAGGCCGTGATGTGAAGATCTTCGCCGGTCTGGGGTATCAGGCCGTCCGCGCCGCGGCAGTGGACATGTTCCCCGGGACGAAGCATGTGGAGACGGTAGTGCTTTTGTCCAAACTCAATGCCAAGCAGCATATCGAGGTGGAGTTGAATC
Source organism: Dysosmobacter sp. HCP28S3_G4 (assembly GCF_052065175.1). Taxonomy (NCBI): domain Bacteria; kingdom Bacillati; phylum Bacillota; class Clostridia; order Eubacteriales; family Oscillospiraceae; genus Dysosmobacter; species Dysosmobacter sp. HCP28S3_G4. The sequence continues at coordinate 20,838 of NZ_JBQHUP010000038.1, forward strand.
TGGACGAACTGGATTTGACCGCTGCGGAGAGCAAGGCCACCTATGATGAGATCAAAGCCTATGTGTTGGAAAAGCACGGTCTGAAGGTGTCCAGCCTGTATATCTCCCAGGTCAAGCGGAAGTGCGGGCTAGATGTGGGACAGAATTATAATCTGTCAAAGAAAGAAGACGCGAAAGTGCCACAGTGTCCGCCGGAAAAAGAAGCGGCAATTATGGATGCACTAAAGCATTTTCAAATGATTTGAGATGTAGACACAATTACCCTTTACTCCAAGAAAAAATATAGCGCAGCCCACCAATCAATAATAATTGGTGAGCTGCGCTTATTATTTTGGCATGTAATCAGCCTATTTTATTGAATGCTGTCAAGAATCTTTTGTACGGCATTGTTCACATTTGTACCATACATGAGAAGTATCAAAACGTGGTTTTACTCTAGAGAGATCAATATATAATTTCCCATTATCAGGCTGCGCCGAATCAAGAAATTCTTCCTTTAACACTCGTTTCCACGCCATCTCAGTTTCGTTCCCGTCATGCCATTCCATGATCTCGCGGATAGTTTTTGAGAATCCCCAATCCTTATCAAGCCCGTAGCCACCGTAATTGGGGCGGACTTTCAACCGAATTGTGTCACTAATTGTATGGCCGATAGCTGTAGACATATCGCAAATTGATAGTATCCACGCATTAAAAAAGTCAATAAACTCCTCATCAGTAACCGTCACATTGTTCTCTTCGAGTGCATCTACAGCATCAAAAAGAGCCTGGTCTGTAGGTTCAATCCAGCTTGTGGCCGAGTCATACAAGGTGTTATAGCCACCAGCAAACAACCGCAAGAGATATTCCTGCATCTGAACAGGAGCGTTTGCAATCGTGAATCTTGGGGCATACGCGAGTGTCTACCGCTATGCAGATTGACGGCTACTCGCTGGATGCCCAGAAATCCCGCATGAAAGCCTTTGCAGAATTCAATGATTATGAAATTGCTCACGAATATGAGGATGCGGGAAAATCCGGTAAATCGATTGAAGGCCGTACGCAGTTTAACCAGATGATGGAGGACATTAAAACCGGCAAGGACGGCGTTTCCTTTGTTCTAGTATTCAAGCTGTCCCGTTTTGGTAGAAATGCGGCGGATGTCCTTTCCACCTTACAGGTCATGCAGGATTTTGGTGTCAACCTGATCTGCGTGGAGGATGGTATTGATTCCTCCAAAGATGCAGGAAAGCTGATGATCTCCGTCCTATCGGCAGTGGCAGAAATTGAGCGTGAAAACATCCGTGTCCAAACCATGGAAGGTCGTATCCAAAAGGCCAGAGAGGGCAAGTGGAATGGCGGCTTTGCCCCCTACGGCTATAAACTGGTGGATGGCAAGCTGCAAATCAACGAGGAGGAAGCTCCGGCGATTCGCACCATCTATGAGCAGTATGTTACAACCGATTCCGGCGCAAATGGGATCGCAAAATATCTTGAAAATCATGGGATTAGCAAAGTCCAACGCCAGAACGGGAAAAATCCTCTTTTTGATGCCCGTCTGATCCGCATGATTCTGAAAAATCCGGTTTACTGCGGCAAGATTGCCTATGGCAGGCGAAAAACCGAAAAGGTGCATGGAACCAGAAACGAGTACCGTTTGGTAGAACAAGAAAACTTTTTGTTGGTGGATGGTCTGCATGAGGCCATTATCCCGGAGGATGTATGGCAGGCAGCACAGGTCAAGTTGGCTGCTCAAGCCAAACGGTATGAACACGTCAACAAAGGGAAAAACGAATGCACTCACCTGTTGTCCGGCATTGTAAAGTGTCCCGTATGCGGTGTTGGAATGTATGGTAATAAGTGCGTGAAACGGAAAGCGGACGGCAGCAAATACAAGGATTTCTACTACTATGGCTGCAAACATCGCTCTATGACCCGTGGGCATAAATGCGATTACAAGAAGCAAATTCGGAAAGAGCTGCTGGACGATGCTGTAGCGGAGGTAATCTGTAAGCTGGTCAGCAATCCCAAATTTGCGGCGATGATGCAGGAAAAGATCAACATGAAAGTCGATACCACGGCGATTGAGCAGGAAATCAGCAACTATGAAAAGCAGCTTCGTCAGGCTTATTCCACCAAATCCAAGCTGATTGAAGAAATCGACTCTCTTGACCCAGACGACCGGCATTACAGCAGGCGGAAATCAGACCTTGATGATCGGCTCTATGGGATGTATGATAAAATTGAAGAATTAGAATCCCTGCTGATTGCAGCCAGAGTCAAGAAACAGGCCATTGAGGCAGAAAAGCTGACCGGCGATAATATCTACAAGGTCCTGATCTACTTCGATCAACTCTATGGAAAGATGAACGACAGAGAGAAACGGCAGTTGATTGAGGAACTGATCTCTGAAATTCAGATTTACCCGGAGCGTCAGCCCAATGGCCAGTGGCTGAAATCCATCAAGTTCCGGTTGCCTATCATCGAGGAAGATATGAATATTAGTTTGGACAATGAACAGCATGTTGAGACGATGGTCCTCTTGTCACGGGAAACAAATCCACTGACGGTTGAGGTCAGAATGGAAGTGGAAACCGGAGAGGTTAAGGAGCATCCGACCTATAAACGCATTCAGGAGTATGTGCAGGAAAAGTATGGCTTCAAAGTTCATACGGCATATATTGCCGAGGTCAAGCGCATGGTCGGATTGGATATGCACAAAGCGCCGAACGCTGTGGAGCAGAGGAAGCATGAGTATCATCCATGCCCGCCTGAAAAGGTCGAGGCAATTAAGGATGCTCTGCGGCATTTCGGCTTAATTGCTGAGTAACGTCACTGTGAGGCAGTAAAAATGCCTTATTAAAACTGGAGATAGTGAGAACAGTGAAATCCTTTCTCCCTGCATGAAAAAAGCACATCAGAAAGCAAAGCACGGCAGAGCGGAGACCATCCCAAATTTTGTGTAAACCTCCGATGTGGTGTAGAATAGAAGCACCACATCGGAGGTATTACATATGGCCAGAAAGAATCGTACCCCAGAAGAAAATGCAC
>NZ_JBQHUP010000039.1:0-23700 GCF_052065175.1 Dysosmobacter sp. HCP28S3_G4
TCTTCCTTGAATTCCTTGCTGTACTTTCCCATTGTGATCCCCTCCATCTTTGTTTTTCACTTTAACAGATTTTTGGGGAATTTGCGACTGCACTTAAAGGGTACCACTCCACATATCATAGAAAAAAACAGCCCTTGCGCTGTCACGAAAGGTGCGGCTGATGGGGATCCGCGTTCCGTCGGACAGCACAAACTCATTTTTTTCCATGGCGTTGATGTGTTCGTAGTTGACCCAATAGCTTTGGTGGCAGCGGATAAAAGTGCCCTCCGTCACGTCTTTCAGCAGTTCGGCAGGAGGTGCGGTCACCATCTCTGTGCCATTACGCATCCGAACCCTTGTCTTGTGCAGGATCCGCTCCAGATAGAGGATATCCCGAAGCAGAATGCTTTTGACTGAAGAACCGGAAGACAGATGCAGGCGCGGGGGCATCCCCTTCCCGTCAAGAGCCTTTTCCAGTGCGCTGCCGATCCGCTGCTCCAGCTCGTTTTTCAGAATAAAATAGACATGCCGCGTCTCGTAGACATCGGTGGCGTATTCCAGAAACGCGGTCAGGAAAATAACGGCACACTGGGGCAGCAAGTCGTTGATCTGTCCTGCCAGTCGGATCCCGTCCGTACCTTCCATCCGGATGTCCAGCACGGCCACCCGGGGGCAATAATTCCGCAGGCGGATGGCGTCCAAAAGAGCGTCCGGCGTTTCAAAGAGTTGGACCACGGGATCCCGTACCCCGCCGTGGCTGAGAATGACCTCTCTGGTCCGCAGACCGTGTACCCGTTCATCGTCGCAGACAGCGATAGGAATCATACCTCTGCAGCTCCTTTCAGGATCAGGCTTGCGGTAAAATCGCCCTGCTCCACAGAAGCGGCAAGACTTCCGTCATACTTTCCGGCAAGTTCCTGAAGAATGTGAAAGCCGATGCCCCGTTCCAGCTCCGGGATGCGGCGCTTTCGGGAAGTGGAGACTGCGGGAGCGGGATTGCGCTCTTCAATGTGCAGATACCCCTTTTCCATATGCGCGGAAAGGGCGATCTGTTTTCGCCCGGCGGCTTGACAGGCCTCCACGGCATTGTCCAGCAGATTTCCGAACGCCACCACCATATCGGCATCCGGAATGCCGGTGCGAGCCGGGACACGGACCTGTGTCTGTATTTCATAGCCCTGTGTCTTCAGTTCCTCGGTTCTGGAAAAAAGAAAGGCGTCCACGATGGGATTTTTACAGCTGCCCAGATTGGATCTGTAGCGGCAGGCTTCGGATACCTCGGCGGAATATGCGGCAGCCTCGGTATACTGCCCCTCCTTCAAAAGGGCCTCCATGGTATACAGATGGCTGGAAATATCGTGGCGGATCCGGCGGATATTCTCATATTGGGCTGTAATAGCGGAATAGTGCTCCTTTTGCAGGTCGATCTGCCGGGCCAACAGGTCATTTTTCGCTTTCAGTTCGCTTCGCTGCGCCATGCCGCGGATCGCGGCGAACAGCGCGGCGTCCGCCACTACGCAGACTGCCAGACCAAGCAGCATGACCAGGACGCGGCGCAGGCTGAAATCCACCCGGCAGAGGATGATCCAGCCATACAGCAGAAGATACTGGCTGATGGGAAAGCTCAGATACAGCAGCCATTCCTTTCCCGAAAGCCGGTTCTTATAGCGGTTCATCAGCAGTGTAAAGGCCCACATCAGAAACGCGTCCGTCGTTAAAAAGATGGCAAAAACAGCCAGCTGCACCGGGAACGGTTGAAAGGTAAGGCCCTGCTGGAGCTGCTCCGGCGTCAGCAAAACGGAGACCGAGAACAGATCCGACACCGACATGGAGACCAGTGCGACGGCAGCGCAGAGCAGGGATTTATACCATTTGTCCCGGAACAACACCATGGGCGTCATGGGGATGGTGACCAGCGCAAACAACACCCGCTCAATGTCCGCGTAGGGCATCAACTCTGGGGGGAGCACATAGGCCAGGAAGCCGATCAGAAATCCGAGCAGCGTGACCGGCCAGGAAAACCGGCGCTTGAGGATCCGGCAGTATGCAGCGGCCATGATGAAATAAAAAATGGCGTTTCCGATCAGAACGAGAGGGGTAAGGCGTGTCATAAAGCATTCCTCCTGAATCGTTGTGCGAGTTATGCTGAAAATCGTGCAAATTGTGCAAAAGAGGTCGCCGCAATGGGGAATTTACGCTATAAATATACACAAAGTTGCCGTGCAGTGCAAGCCCTTTATGCGGCGGAGGAAAGAGGTGACCACGCGGATCGGAAACCATACTCCTGCTGAAATCATCAAATGCGAGAAAGGAAAATGAGAGATGCGAAAACGAATGGTTTCTTTGCTGTTGTGCGTTTTGATGCTGGCGGGTCTGCTGCCCACAACGGCAATGGCGGCAAACGATACGATGGCCTTCATCCTGGGTGTGCAGCTGGAAGAGGGTTACTATTCGACGAAAAATGACTACACCCTCGATGACGGAACTGTCATTGAAGGAACCGACATTGACATGGAATCCCGCTCGGATACTGCACCGGAGGGTCGAAACAATTATTTGCACTATCAGGACGGCGTTCTGACGGTTTTCGGGAAAGTGTATATCTTCGCCAGTCATTATGATAGCATGTCGGCCGCGCTGCGCGTTACATCCGGTACACTTACGGTAAAGGGTTCCGGCTCCCTCAGCCTGTATGGCAGCGGTGTCCCTGCACTGCGTGTCAGCAGCAGCGCGGCGATTAATTTTGACCTCACGCCGAACGGTAGCGATATGCAACTGGGGATCTCAGCGTCCGACAGTACTGCGGTGTGGGGCGATCTGACCATAAGTCAGGCGGATCGGGTTTGGATTACGACCTATGATTACCCGTATGCTTCGGATGATACGAGTTATGACACTATCAACGGCAACGCTGTGGTCCATGCAGAAAACGTTGTCATCAATAATGAAACAGACGGCGCCTGTGTCAGAGGTGATCTGAGGGCAGAGGTAACAGACTATCTACAGATCATCAATCAAAGCGAGACGACAGCGGCTTTGATCGGCGGCATATATGAGTTGAAGACAGGCTACTTGAACATGCAGAGCTACTGCGGCCCCATGGTCAACGGTGACATCACGCTGTCCCCCATCGAGAACGGGAAATATGGCGGCAACTTCGGCATTGACGGTTGTACGACCGGAGACATTCCCGTTGTTGAGGGAAACATTACTGTGACGGGTGGCAGTTTGTCCTTGGTTAATCAGAACAAGTTCCGTGATACGACCGACGAACGATATACCCAGTTCAAGGATTGCAGAGCAGATGGCCCGCTTCTGGTGGGTGATTTGACGGCAACCGGTTCAGAGCGCATATCCCTTTTGCGGGATGACGACGGAACGACGCCTCTGGTCTCAGGAAATATCTCCCTGACTGACTGCCTTCGTAGCGGCAGCGGCGATGCGGTAAGAATTAAAAGAGGAACCGGTTCCGGCGCGGCGGTCAGCGGAAACATCACGATGAAAAACAGCACTCTGTTCATTTACGCCGAGAGTGAAAGCGATGACCTCAGCGACTTCAGCAGCGAACCCGGCATCACAGGCTGCACGCTCACCATGGAGAACAGCAGTCTGGCTGTCTGGGGCTGTCTGGATGAATGGAATGGGATCGCTATCAAGGATGCTTACGAGTGGTATGTCGACGAGTACAGTATGCTCGCCAACCCAACCTACATAAAAAGCACAGATAAGCCCTATACCAATGCGGAGTCCCCCGAGGGCTACAGATACCTGGAGATCCGCTCGGGAGATAAGATGGGCGTCCGCGCCGCGTTTCTCAGCGGTGAAAAGATCATCGGTACGGCTCTCCAGCCTGTGTCGGCTACATTGGATCTGAGTTTGACAGGCGACCGCTTTGATTTCAGCAAGCTGCCGGGATACAGGGAGATCACCGTAGAATCTGAATGGGGCGAGTGGACGGCTTCCGGCATTCCCGCAGGGACAGAACTGACCGAATACCTTGCGTTGGATAAGCCGCAGGGCGGGATCTGGAAGCTGACCACCGCCGAAAACGCGTATCAGGATGACAATTCCATCCGCGTGACCATCAGCGGTACCGCAGGCGGCACCAACTGCTCGGAGCCTGTGACGCTGACCATCTCCGGCGAGATCCTTGCCAGCGGAGAGGATCTTGCCGTGACCCCGGATGAGAACGTCCGGTGGGACATCACCGGCTCGCCCACGCAGGCCACGGAGTATGATCTCTGGGTCTATGGGGAGCAGGTGACCAGCCGGAACCAGGCTGATATCCTGAATAATGGCATGGCGTCCTTTGACCCGCAGACCGGCACACTGTTCCTGAAAAATGCCGATCTGCAGGGTGGGATCAAAGACCCGGTGATCAAGTCCGGTCTGGATGCGCTGACGCTTTCCGTCACCGGACAGAATACGCTGCGCTGTATGGAAGGTGTCGTGATCGATGCGAAGGGGCTGACGGTCATGCCGGCGGACGCCGCTTCTTCTCTGACGGTCCGTTCCGATCAGGCGGCTGCATTCGCCCGGAATCCCATCCTCCCCAACGGAGCGGAGATCTGGACCGGCGACAGCATGGATGAACTTGCATACACGCTGCTGCCAAGCTATACAGCCAGCAAGTGTGTCATGATCACGCTGCATGAGATGCAAAAGACCTGGACATATGATTCGGAGAAACACTGGCACGCCTGCGTCCATGCGGGCTGCGCGTATAAGACCGGAATAGCCGGACATACCCTCCAGTGGGTTGTCGATACGCCGGCGTTCGGCACGAACCCCGGCGTGCGGCATCAGGAATGTACTGTTTGTGTGTACAGGGACGAAACGGTGGAACTTCCCTGTATCAAGCCGATCATTGAAACAGAGGCCCTGCCTTCCGCCACAAAAAATGTGCATTACAGTGCATTTATTGAGGTGATCGGTACCGCGCCCCTCCAATGGAAACATGCTTCCGGAACGCTGCCCACGGGACTGGCGCTTAACCAAGATACCGGTGAGATCAGCGGAACACCAAAGGAAACAGGTACATTTGTATTCACGGTCAAGGTCATTAACAAGATCGGGGAGGCTGTCAAAACCTACAGTATCACCGTGAACCCCGGTATGGACATCAGTAAACTGTTTACCGAAAAAAAGACCGGGTGTACGAACGGTTCCAAGGACATCTCACAGGCGAACGGTGAAAAGGTCATCAAAAAGAATCAGCAATATGACTTTTTGTACGCTGCTATCAGTCATTCCATGCGAAATGCTTCTCAGAAGGAGTTTGACGCGATAGCCGGAAAGCTTTACAATGTGCTCTACAAAGCTGCTTTCCAGCCCCGCTGCTTTGGCGCAACAAGGAATACCATTGCCACCTGGCCACTCCAAAATGCTGGCAACTGCGGAACATCTGTTGAAGATGCCGGACTCGGGCAGACGGTAAAATTTGCGAGTTCCAAGGGGTGCGCCTCCTATGCCCATTTTGTCAGCAATTATGTCTATGGTAAAGACGGAAAATCCTCATATAGCAAGGGAGTTCGGATCGAAAGCGATGCTGACAAATTCAAAAAATACTTCGAGGTCAATGTGGACCCGGGTGAAACGATCAACTACAACTATAAAAACGGAAGAATGCACTGGATCGTTTTTCTTGGTGAATCTGAGGATGAACAGGGATTCTATTTCATCAGCTATGAAGGCGGTCAAGCAAAAAAAGGAGGTTCCTACCACAACTTGAACGTTGGCTACTGGACCTATCGTGCCTTTGCAGCTCATGTGGATAACAAGAGTCTCTGCCACTGGGATACCAACAAAGGCTCGTTCTCTTCGGGAAAATATACGGCCTTGAAGATCGTCAGCCACTGCCCGGTGGAAATGATTGTTGCCTGCGGCGATGAGGTGCTGGACAGCCGGGATCTGAACGGAAGCAAAACGACAGCGCTTGGAACGATGACAGCCATGGGCGAGGGGGCGAACCGGATCGTAACTGTAGATTTGAATACCGATGCAGGCAGTTTTGACTTGACGCTGATCGGTACGGACAACGGGGTCATGGATCTGACAGTGACGCACATCTATGTGGATGAGGAAGGAAAACCGCAGGAATTGACTCGTCAATACTCCAGCGTTCCCGTTATCAGGAACGGTCAGATTACGGGCTTGATCCCTGTTGATGGCGACCAGACGATCCAGTTGGATGTTCCTGATCCTACGTTGGAAAGCGGAATGGAATACTGGCTGGCCAATCCGGGCGATAATGTCACTGGGCCGGAAGAAGGGTATTATCCCTATAACCCCGCCCCGGATGATAACGAAACGCCCAACAGCTCATCCGGTTCTTCTGGTAGCTCCTCTGTGTCAAATCCATTCCACACAAAAGGTCCGCTGCATGAGGCCGTTTTTATGGATAATACTTTGGAAGAACTTTTATTCAGAAACTCTGTCATGCCTTTATTGGAGTTTGACTTTGGTGGACAGTACTCTAAAGGATTCCCATAGAAAACATTCATTGCTGTTGTATCATTTCGAACTCCTCCAAAGGCACTTGAGGATTAATTCGATGCCTTCCAATAAAAGCTGGTTGAAAGCCACGGCTATAATAGCCAATGTTTCTTTTAAAATAGAGTTGGTGGCCCATAAATAGACACTCATTAAAGGTCGACAGCAATGTTGCAGTCATGTCTGTTTCTTCATCTGTTATCCAGATTCCATAGGTGAGTTCTTTAGATAGACCAACCATGCCTGTTTCTTTCTCTAATTCTTCAACAGAATCATAAATCCAGTAGCCGTGATCGGTGCCGAAGCGGAACCAGCCGAAAACGGCCTTTTCATTTTTTGGTTTAGTATTAATCTAATCTGTTGGGAAGATTGTATTTCTTTCCATATTTTATTCTCCTTTATTATTTGATAATCGAGATAATTCATCGCTATATTGCCACATATGCAGTGAGATTAATTGTCTCAGTATCTTTGCCTACCTTTTTGTAATCAATAGCAGTAAGAACCTACTGCATTTTTTCTCTGCTGCATTTGAACTTAATAAATATTGATAATGTATTTATCATAAAAACTTCCTCCTATTTCTTTAAAATGGGAATTCATCATCATCAAATGAATCGCCAGATGTTCTCGGATGTTCCTTGTAGTAAACTGTTTCTTCCGGTTGTTCTTCGTAGAAATCTCTTATTACAATGATAATTCGTTCATGACGCTTTTTGTTTTCTCTGAGTTTGATAATTCCCAATCGTTGTAATTTGCTGATGCTCTGAGATACCGTTGTTTTTCCAATTCCAAGACGGTCTGCAATTGTTTCATTCCGGACGTTAGTCCTCATATTGCATTTCGGATCATAGGTGTAATTTCTCAGTGCTGAATAGACCAATCTGTCCATTAATGTCAATTGAGGAAAATTCACCAACTTGTCCGGCAATTTAATGAACCCGGTATAATTTCTGTTGTAGTCATGGATTCGGAATACTAATTCCACATCATCTTGATTTTTACTTGAGAGCATCGATAGTGTATCTTTATTTTGCGTAGACTATGCTTCTATAAAAATCACTCCTATTCATTTAAAATTTCAAAAACGAAACACGCAGTGTTCGTTTTGAGTTGTATATACTTACTGTTTTCCATTGTCTGTATATTGTCTATTCATTGTCTATCTGGAAGAACAGATACGGTTAAAATACCCAATGACTATTGCGAATAAAGCAAGTTCCAAGGCATGAAAGAATGGAAGGGCCCTTCAATTATATCAAAAGATCATCCCGTGAAATGAGAGGAGTACTTTCAAAACATGATATGAGGTATTTCACTATATGGAATTCTGAATTATATATTTAGTAATCGGGCCGTTTCTGAAAATTAGGTTACCCATAAGTGAGGGATCACGCTTAGGAAAACAGCATTTAGAGATAGAAAAAACTCCCTGTTGATGATTCGTTTCATCAGCAAGAAGTTAGTTTATAAAAGTAGTTCTTTTGTACGACAAATGTACCTGAACAGTGCTGTCTATATCCTTTATCTTTACTGATGAAATCACCACTTTCAAAAGCGTAAATTCTATCTTATAAAAGAGTATAGCACAACCTAATGGGATTGTCAAGTGATTTATAAAATTTTTCACTTTATAGTATCATAAAGAGAATCCGCTGTCAATATCTATTTTATTTATAATAAAATATTTTTTGGAAATGCCCCAATATGCTATGCAGCTGGGGCCACTGAGAAAAATTTGATTGAGTGATTTCTTTATTAGATAGAGAAAAGCACTGTAGGTTTAATATGGAGGAGTCATGTATATCGCCAGTGGGCTCTGAAAAGACTCCTCTGACTCCATTCAGTTGCCCCTTCCGACGGAAACGTCATTATACATATAAGAAGAAAGAAAATCGCTCTCAAATATGTAAAGTCCAATCTTTTCAGAATTGATATAAACATTTCAAGGCCATCGGGATTCATTTTCCGGTGGTCTTTTCATATATACGCACCCAAAACTATCAGGAAAGGAGGAATCCCCGTGGGTATGTACATCGGCATCATGTTTCTGAGCATCTACATCTCCCAGCACGGCGATGAGCTGAACTTCTTCGATGTGTCTATGATTACTACCGTTGTCTTGATTGCAATCGGCATGTTCATCACCAGCCGTCCCCCGAAGGACCCGCAGTAACTCTTGAAAATTAACATCAAAAAGGAGACATCACTATGAAAAGCAAAAAACTCACCGGCTATCTCGTAGACGTTTTCGATGACCTGTCCGGCCCCGTTACCATCAACAATACCCTCGACGATCTCTATGCTGTCCTGAACTGTGACTTGATTGACGTTACCTATCTGATCCTTGATAAGAAGGAGTTCTGCGTGATTGTCGATGACGAAGGGCTGCTGAAAGCCTCTCCCAAAATCTCCGCTGTCAGCGAAACCGGAAAGCCCATGCTGGTGGGCAATCTCATGATCGTATCTGCTGATGGGGGAGAGGACTTTGCATCTTTGACCCCTGATGACATCCGTCTGATTGAAGAACATATCCGCCTCATTGCTACCGCACAGCACCCGTTTCCTTATCCGGCGCTTTGCAACATCGTCTGCTGACCAAAATTTGAAAGGAGCAATTACACATGAGCATCAATGAATTGGAAGCCCGTATCGCCAAAATGCAGGAGTGGGAAACCCTCGCTGCCGAAGCTGCCGCCGAGGCCAATGCCATCAAGGACAGCATCAAGACCGAAATGCAGGAGCGGAATGTGGAGGAGCTGGCCGCTGGCAAGTATATCATCCGCTGGACCTCTGTCATCAGCAACCGGTTTGACAGCAGCGCTTTTAAGAAGGTCCACGGTGAGCTGTACAAGGCGTTCTGCAAGGCTGTGGAATCCCGGCGCTTCTCTATCTCGGAATAAGAAAAAGCCCCTTGCATTACTGCCGGTCAAAGCTGAATGCAAGAGACTTATCCAATCCCAAGGGGACTGTGTTCATTGTAGCACGGTCCCCTTCACTTTGTAAAGGAGAATCACAATGAAGCAACTGACCAGCTACAATCGTGCGGCAGGCTATCTCAACAAGATATTTGACCTGCTGAACCAGCACTACTTTGAAAGTGCACTTACAAGACCCACCATCACCATCCAAAGCACTCCCAAAGCCTACGGACATTTCTCTATGCGTCCCGATACCTGGGTGTCTGCTACGGGTGTGTCCCACGAAATCAATATCGGAGCCGGAACGCTGGCAAGGCCCATTGAGGATGTTGCGGCCACCCTGCTCCATGAGATGGTGCACTACTACTGCTGTGTCAACGGCATTCAGGATACCAGCAGAGGAAACCTGTACCACAACAAGCGCTTCAAAGCTGTTGCCGAGTCCCATGGCCTTATCGTAGAGCATGACCCGAAATATGGCTGGACGATTACCCATCCCAGTGATGGCCTGTTGGATTTCATTCTGGAAACCGGACTGACCGACATTCTCATTACCCGGAATGAGTTCTACGGAATCTCCGTTCCCGGCACAGGCACTCACAGCAGCGGAGGAATGGCACCGGTCCCGCCGCGTCCTTCCAGCAGTCGGAAGTATATCTGTCCCTGCTGCGGCAATTCTGTACGGGCTACGAAGATGGTGAACATTGCCTGTGTGGACTGCCGTGAGGTCATGGTTCTTGCAGGTTAAGGTTCAACTGCGTTTTGCGTATTTAACAGCCGCAGAATCGGTTTGGAGACTGGGAAGTACTTTACCTACCTGATGGTTTCCAAGCCATTCTGCGGCTGTTATTGATGAAAAATAGAAAGGAGGTTTCGCCATGAGCTTTCAGGGGTACATGCTGGCTATCGAACTGCCCGTTCTGCTGTTCCTGCTCTATATCTACGTCTACAGGTAAGCCCTAACGCTATTGGCTCCCATACTCTGGACTACCGAACAGGTATGGGAGCCACACCCCCAGTTCGTATAATTCTACAAAAACGAATATGAAAATCCAGCAATAGCAAGAGATTCAGATATTCACACTCCAGAGTTCGTGTTTTGCCGTCTGGAAGTTCGTATTCTGGCACTGAAAGGAGCCGTTTTGATGAACAAGAAAACCGTTGCCCTGACTGCTGAACAGTACCGGGAAATCATCAGTACCATGAAGCAGGGCTTTACCGGATGCCGTCCCAATGAACGGGCCGCAACAGCTCTCATGCTGGAAGCAAATCTTGGCCTGCGTATCTCCGACATCGTGAAGCTGCGTCTCCGGGATATCGTCAGGGATGGGGAGCGTTACCGGCTTTCCATCACTGAGCAGAAAACCGGGAAGGCCAGAACATTCACTGTCCCCTTGGCGTTGTACCAGTTTATCCGGTGTTACTGCCTTGACCACAATATTTCCTCGGATGCCCTTATCTTCCCCATCACCACCAGAGCCGTCCAGAAGCAGTTGAAGCTTGTCTGTGACTATCTGGACATTCCCGACATCAGCACACATAGCTTTCGTAAGTTCTACGCAACGGAAATCTACAAGAACAGCAACTACAATATTGCTCTTGTCCAGAAGCTCTTACAGCACAGCTCCGCCGCCGTCACGCAGAGGTACATCGGGATTCAGCAGCAGGAAATCGAGCAGGCGATTGAGGGACATCTCCAGTTGGATGTATAAGTACAGGAAACAGCCCTGTATGGATTGCGTTACGGTCCACACAGGGCTACAGCATATACTTGACTTCTATCCGTCTGTTTTGTTCCTCCACGGGTAAGAACCCAACCGTGTCAACCCAGCAACCGATAGTTCATCTTAATTTTTTCAAACACTCGGTTGCCGGTTGACACGGTTGCTCACTCACTATGTTGCTCGAAAATGGAACGAGTGTTGCAAAAGAAGTCATAATAATGACTAGATTAGGGGGACTGCCTCTATAAGATGGCAAATCTCAGAGATAAAACATGCAGGCATAAAGTAAAACACTATAAAAGATATGCTGGAATAAAAACATGGATAGCTTATACTTTTAATTTAGCTGTAATTGAGACAATCTCCGCTTTTGAAAAGCAAATAGAATTAAAAAATGTTGGTACACAAAGCAAAAGAGTATTTCTATCGGCAACAGACAAATGTTTGAAGTCCTCCAACCTCTTTTCGTTTTCTTTTTTACGGGAACTATTTTCAGTGGAATGTCCGATTGCGTTTGCAAGAGCATGGAACGATTCCAGTTTGCTCCTTAACTCGGTTTTGATGCTACGTTTTCTGAATACATCGTCAATTTCTGCTCGTATAAACGGATCAGAAAAATAGCTCCCCAAATTTTGAAGATTTTTAGAGAGAAGAGTATCAAAGACAACTTTCATAACTTTTCGATATAGTTCTCTCGACATATCGATACAACGTCCGACCTCATCAAATGCTCCGTTTTCTGACGCAGATACAGCTTCATCGAGTTGTAGGCAGATATCGCAGATATACCGGTTAAAAATATTCAGCGTCGATGGATACTTTTCAATAACTTTCTTTGTGATCAAAGTTAGTTTTCCTTTGTTTTTTGAAAGAAGATGATTATATTCCTTTGAAAGATCATCGAAGCTGTTTCTCCATGTGTCTTCATTTTCCATAATCTGATCAATTTCACTTTGCTTTTGATCGATCAAGGACTGAAGCGTCTTTACTTTATCCATATAGCCGCTTTCCAATTGTTTAAGAGCATCTTTATTACTTTCAACAATGCAAGATAGGCGATCTCGTTCTTTTTGAAGTTCTGCAACCGTGTCTTTGAGATGAGCAATCAGTTCATGGTTTTCCGTATTAGCGATTAATAATTCATAGCTGTTGATATCGTTTTCCTTACCATTCAAAAGCTGTACTGATTCATTGTAGGATTGGTCTTTGCCCTCTCGCCGCTTTTTATATTCGCGGCTTTCCTGTTTAAGTTCGTCTTTGTATTTTTTGATTTCTTGACTAATTGGTTCTTTAGCAAGAGCGGCCCTTCCTATATCAGCTTCCAGAGCGGTTAATCGTTCGGTAGCAGGACGAACCTTTTCATAAAGCTTTTCATCTAGTGCGATGAAACGGGGCAAACTGTCATCGATATCGTATGGTTTTGACAATGTGTCTATCAGTTTCTGCGGTAAAAGATTATCGGCGCATATTGTTGCTTTTCTGACCGACTGATTGTTTTCTCTTGAATATTCGTACTGAATCAACGCAGAAAAATCATATTGATAAACAGGGCTGACAATGCACTCCACGCGGTATGTAAATTCTGGCTGCAGATACTTGTCCGTGTCCTGAAAGTCACGCACGATTAACTCGCAAATCCTTTTGCTTCTTGCAGCGGCGGCGTTGCATACGTCAGTGGGTAGTAAGATGCTAGGACTATCTGTCCGATGGTAGATATCCGGTAAGAAGTCGCTTGCCAGAAAAAAATCGTCTGCCTCCTCAATATAGAGGATAGAATCACAGTCCGCCTGCTTTACGTCCAGGCCAGCAAACATTGTATTGCCATTTTCCGGCTTAATTGATACGTGAAAGGAGCTGCCTAAAACAAACCGCTGCAGGAATTCATCAAACAGCAAATAGTGCCGCTCCTGTAAGAAGTTCAAAAATTCACGGACGCAATCTAGGCTGACATTGAGAAATTCTGAGAGCTTTTGGCCTAGCTCATCAAAGGAACCCGCACTGAATCCTTTCTGCAGCAAAAGCACAATGTACTTTTCATAGAAAGAAAGCCGCACGCTCTTCATAACGGGTATGTCTGTTAAATGAATCCCCACTGCGGAGAACCTCAGCTTTTTTTCCTTGGTATAGGAAGTACTATTCATCATCGTTCTCCTTAATAAAATTCAAAATAGACTCCGTTCTTTCCCGTTCAGAGACAAATGTTTCCCTCTTTCCGTATAGCTTGGGAATCAAGACGTTTGCAACAAAGTTGTTTTCTGCTGCAGTTTCATTGCTGCATTCTTCGGATGCTTTGCTGTGAGTTTTCAGAGCAATTCTATTCAGCGCATCAAAATTTCCGAAAACCAGTAGATGGCTCTTTGCTCTTGAAAAAGCTACATTCATTCGCCGAATATCCTGAGTGAAGCCAAGGCGATCGGTTCTTACCAGGCTGACAATTACCAAGTCATATTCTCTTCCCTGGAAGCGATCAAAAGTTCCTATTTCCAAATGGGGGAACCGCACAGACTTGAGTCCCTTTAGGATAGCTTTTTCCTGCTGCCTATATCCAGTAATGACGCCAATTGTTTTGATATTTGGATAATCATCGCTCTTTTCCTTAAGCGCCTTCAGAACCGAAACAATGGCATCTCTTTCTTTGATATTGGAATAAGAGGTGCTCCCGTCCGGCTGATCTTCTTTACCCTCTATGTTGATGCACATCACGTCATTATAAGTAGTTTTCTTTTCATCAATTAGATCGAAGCCCTTGTGAATCGAGTAGATCGGCGCGATAATATCAAAGATTTCACGATTCATGCGGTATTGCTTCTTCATGACGGCCACACAGGGATTAGATTCAAAGCCATCGATTCCGTTACTCTCATTGTATTGGACCAATTGAGACAGGAGCTTGCTAAACGTCGATTTATTCAGGTCATCCCACTGCGTATCTGTGAACATATTCTGATAAACAAGATCGATGTCCTTGTAGTTTTTATACATAGGATCAAGTTGCATAAAATCACCGATGAGAACTAAGTGCTTTACTTTGGGAAGGGAGATGATGATATCTTCAAAACGGCACTTGCTAGCCTCGTCGACAATGGCGTAGTCGAAGGACAGGTCTACAGTAGTGTTGTTCAGCAGCCGTGCAACTTGGCTTGTTGTCATGGAAATCAGAGAGCCTTTTTCGTTGCTCCTAATATCAAACATTTTATTAAACGCCTGTCCCCGGCCATCAAAATAGCGCTTAATCGCGGAATCATCAGACTCAGCAATCGTATTTAGTTCCTGAATATAATTCAATACGACTGAATAGGCGTCTTCTCTACCCCAGTGATTGTCGCAAAGAATCTGTACCCTGTCATCAATGCGTCGTAGGACCTCATGCCACGAAGAAACGACCTTGTCAATTTTGCTTACTTTCGCGTCCAAGCGATCCATAGCAGCTCTGTATTCGGAGACACGGGACACAGAATAGTTCTCTGCAAGTACACGCCCGCTTTGAATGTATTCTTCTTGTTTGTGCTGGATTTCCGAACTGATTACCGCAATGGACTGATCCGCATCACAAAGATCATTGGATAAAGTGATTGCATCCTGGCTGCAATCGGCAATTTCACTTAAAATGTCATCAGTTCTGCTGACAATATCCTTATGAGCTTGGCGCTTTGTACAGATAGCGTCTTGCTGAGAAAAAAGCAACTTTGTGTGTTCATCGATTGTTCTTTTGATATCCTCAATGTCTCCTTTTCGTTGTTCGATAAATGCATTGCTGTTTCTGATAATCGCTTCGCTGTCAGAGACTTTTTGCATTCTTCTGATAATCTCTTTGTGCAGAAACTGAATCATGTTCTCCAAATGTGCTGCATTATAATATTTGATGACACAGCTTGATACGAAATCAGGTAAGCAAAATTTAATCCTTTTCAATTCATGGTTTAGACGACCAACTAGATTTTGATAATAACTCGCACCGTGCCCTTTGAATTTGATAAAAGCAAAAACTGACATCACTGATTTCTGCGCATCAGATGCCTGTGTGTATTCATAGATTTCCCCGATTGAGAGAAGAACCTCTTTATCAATAAAGCTGCTCAGGTGTTCAATTGCTGTTGAAGATTTAAAACTGAAATAAAGAAAGTCAAGCGTTGCATTTGAAATATCGCTTTTTCCTTCCCAAAAATCATTATCCTTCTGAAGAATTCTATATACTTGCGCCAATGGAGAAATTTCATCAGTCAAATGACGCAGCATAGAGGACAAATCGATATCAGCAATGATTTCAGCGGGAAATGCCTCTCCCTCAAAAACATTTTTATAGACCAGCGATTTCACCTTTTCACAATTAATTCCAGAAAGCAGTTCAATTCTCCCATTTAGTGTCTGCATTTCTAGCCTGAAGTGCTGAATATCATCCTGGGCGCGCTGAATGTCGGCATATTTGGCAGCGATTGAATTAGTAAATTCTGTTTTCTGTTTATAAAAAACACTCAACTTATCCTGATCAGACGTAAACTTATTTTCGAGGTCGGAAAGCGTTTTCTCAATATCAGCAGCCTTCGCCCGGTTGTCCTCTAGTTGTCGCTTCTTTTGCTCAATTTCAGCATTCTGACGGCTAAGTAATTCTTCAATTTCGGCTTTCTTATGATTCATCTTCTCAAGATTAGTTTTAGCCTGAATGATTTCCACTTTCCGATCAGTTTGCTTTTTGATCAGGTCAGCGTACTTCTGTAGTTTATCTTGATAAGCTTGTTTTTCATCCAGAAAATGGGACTTTTTTTCTAAAAGATTGTCAATTTTTCCGCCAAAGACTTTATATGCCTCTGCAGATGCCACGGGAATCCTCTGGCCTTGATCTTCGTATTCGAAGCAAGCCAAAACCTGATTCTTGATATACCGCCTTTGATTTTCCACAAACTCTGCTTCATACTGGTCCCCACGGACGGCTGTATAATTTTTTAAAGCAAAGTCCTTATTGTTTTTAAGGCGTTCAACGATATTATCGCATGCAACATGAACATTCGACGTAATCAGAACGGTTTTTCCCGCCTTCATCAGTTCTTTTGCAAGGGAAAGAATCAACTCCGTTTTTCCTGTTCCCGGCGGGCCCTGGATCAGCATGACATCGGTGTTGTTTTTCTCCATCTGCATGATCTTATCAACGGCTTCCAACTGCTCACCGTTATCACGCAGAAGGGGGTACTCTTTCTTGAGCTGCTCAACATAATCTGCGTCCTGGACATATGTCGGCATAGAACTCATCTGTATCTGGAAGTCATTTGAGCAGATCAATTCAACCAGCTTTGGATTGGCGACTTTTTCCAGAAGAACATTTTTAATTCCCAAAACGATCCTTCTCAGCCGTACTTTTTCACCGTTAATATTATCCTGGATTTCACAGGACTCAACTTTGCTATCTGTAATGGCTTGGATAAGGCGCAAAGAGGCTTTATCACTCATTTCCACCATATCCAGTTTTCCAAGCTCATCGTAGGCGGGCAGCAAAACCCCGTTTTCTTTTAGTGCTTTAAAATAGCTGCTTTCTTCAAGGGGAGAAAATGTTCCTTCAAAGAAAGAGTCATCCTGGCTAATTTCGCTGTCATAATTATATGTTAAAAGTGAAATACTTTTGATTATTCCTTTTGAATACCAGGCTTTTATAGGAAGTACGATAACAGATTCGTTGGGAATCAAGTTTTTGAAGACATCATAATGCTGGCGAAACAATTTTAGATCAATACTAGCTGAAAAGTTATATTCGGTTCCTGATATGGTAAGATCGCGTAGCAACGTGTTATAATACTTTAAAGCAGGTGCTAAATTAGGTGCAACGGGAGAAGGTGCATTTACCAGCAGCCTGCTTTCATTGAGGTTGTACCAAATGCTATCATATTGATTATTCCATTCGGGATCATCACTGGTGTAATAGAGCACATCGCTATTTCCTTTTGAACGGTAAAAACCGTCCAAATCCAAAGCAACGATGTCATCGTTACATTCTCTATCTGTGTCTTCGTCGATGTTAGAAGAATTTGCCTGAAATATAAGTGAAATTATGGCGTCATCACTAGGGGTTATAGACCATTCATCTTCTGAATATGAGATATAGGTAATATTGGCACAGTATTTTTCACCGGTTGTTTTATCAATAAAATTGATATATTCCGGTGCACCGTACTCGCCTGGGTAGATATCACCGCCGTTTTTATGCACTAATTCAAAACACCGGTCGATGACATAAGCGGAAAACGCGCACTGATTATTGAGAATTTTTCTTACGATATCTCTCTGATAAGAAGGGAGACTTGATACTTTAAGCTCGATGCCTTCTCTTATTTCCTCATCGATTTCTTCTTTGTCTTCTGTAGAATTCATCCTATTTTTATCGTTAATCATGCTACCCTCCCTGCTGATTATTTACGTATTCGCAGATTCAGATTCTATATAATCTATATAAGAATCAAGTACTATCGCACTGTTGCCACCAAAATGTCAGCTTTAGTGTATCTTCAGGAAGTTGGAACTTAAAATACTCTGCGTCATGGTGATAATTCTATCCTTTTTAATAATATCATTTGGCAATTGCAAAATCAAGTTGGACACTTAAATCAAAAACTTTTATTGAAGTAAGCTCTTTGGAACAAAGAATGCACCATACAAAGGCAAGCCCTGTGTGGTGTGCTCTGCGAGCAGCATCCTGGACACACAAATGTCCGAGCTGTTTAGCGTCGTTTCGTTCAGGGTAAGAGGCTACCTCTCTTTTACCAATTTTGATTTGTCTTTTCCCCACAAAAAACCTCACTTTGAAAATGGGCAGTTTTTTTAAATTCTTGGCGTCGGAACAGCAGTGCTGTAAATACTAAGTACTTTTTCGTCAAAAGCGTGGTATTGAACACTGATTCATCTCCCGGTTGTTACCTGATAGGATAGAGTCTTATCTGGCGGTCACATTCAAAAAATGCAAAAAATCCCTGCTGTCTCAACGAAATTTCGAGACGGCAGGGAGTTTGCTTTGGATGTGCACTTACAATTCTGAGCTTAAAATGAAAGCCACCACAAACTGCGAGGGTACTGCGAGTCGGGTAAGATAGACTCATAAAATTAATTTTGCTTGAAACGGGTCTCATAGATTGAATGCAGCGGCGTATTTCTCCGTGGCGTTTCGCATCTGCTGCAAATCCGCTTTAACGTAGAAGTTCAGCGTTGTACTTGCATCGGCGTGTCCCAATATCTCCTGCACACTTTTCACATCTGCACCCTGAGCAAGCAGCAGCGTAGCGCAGGAATGGCGAAGGTCGTGTGGGGAAAGATCAGGAAGACCATTGTTTTTCATGAACCGTTTGACGCGGCGGGTGACGGCATTGGGATCACGGGGAGAAAACAGGCTGTCCTGTCCCGGAAAAATAAAGGCATCGTTTAGTATTGTGTTTGGATGCTGTGTCCGTACCTGCTGTTTCAGACACTGTAAAAGATTCAATGTACTTGACATCAAGGGAACGGTTCGGATGCTGGTGCTTGTCTTCGGAGTACTGACAATGATCCCTGCTTTCGGCGTATATGCGACGCCCCTCTCAATATGCAGGACAGCATTTCCTTCATCAATGTCTTTCCACTTCAGACCGATGCACTCGCCCCGCCGTATCCCGGTGGTGATGAGCAGATGCAGCATACATTGAAAATCCGGAGGACAGGCGGACATCTTTTTGAAAAATTCTGCTGCCTGTTCGGGAGACAGAGCATCCACGGGCTTTTTGACCATTTTCGGCGCATCCACACGGTTCATAGGATTCTTGGAAATGAAGCCGTTTTTCTCGGCATATCCGAAAATGTTTTTCAGTGTTCCATAGTAATGATGGAGGTACTTGGAAGACATTGGCTTATTCCACTTGGCTTCATGCTCTTTGCGTAGAAATTGGAAATACTGCTGGATTTGCACGGGACTGATCTCCTGCAAAACAGCGCCCTTAAAATACGCGGTCATGGATTTTGTGATATTCCCATAGTAAGCTGCGGTGGTCTGCTTGCGGTCGCCATTGCAGATATAGAGGGGATACCACGTCTCGCTGACAAAGGAAACAAAATCATCACGGCGTTTCTCAGGAGGCAAAGAGTAGGACTGCCCGGTTGCGGCGGCTTCCAGTTCCTTCTGATATTCCGCCCTGATCTCCTGTTCCCATGCGTCTGCGGCACGTTCAGCGGCTTTTCTGGCCTTTGCGGGGGTCATGCCCTCTGGGGGTGTCCAGGTCTGAAAACGCCGGATTTGTTTCTTCTGTGCATTTCTGCCCAGGCAGACAATGAAGCGGTAGGAGACCGTTTTCCCGTTCTTTTTGTTCTCGCTGATAGTTGCCATTGATAACACCTTTCTTTCCGGTGCATCAAAGGTTTTTGCCGGTTTCAGTACAGTTGTGCACTATTTTGTGCACTTTTTGCCTGCTAATCGGGAAAAATTTGACCATGAAAAAACGAAAGACCCCTCAAACCATTGCGGTTCAAGGGGTTTCGTGGTACGCCCGACTGGATTCGAACCAGCGGCCTTTAGAGTCGGAGTCTAACGCTCTATCCAACTGAGCTACGGGCGCATATACAATTCTATCTGCAAGTGCAGATGATATTATAGCAAAAGATTTCCGGACTGTAAAGCCCAAATTGAAATTTTTTCAAAAAATATTTTGAAAGATTGTTAAAAAAATTGACAACTTTGCCGTTTTACGGTACACTGATATCAATTATAAAGACAAGCTAAACGCAGCCTGCCGTTTTGAAGGAGTGATCCGTTTTGAAGAAGGAAAACATCTCAGATGCCGTTATCCGGCGGCTGCCCCGATATTACCGGCAGCTGACGGACCTCTGTAACCGCGGCGTGATCCGCATCTCCTCCCACTCGCTGGGGCAGGAGATGAATATCACAGCCTCGCAGATCCGTCAGGATTTCAGCTGCTTCGGGGAGTTCGGACAGCAGGGCTATGGCTATAATGTGGAGGAGTTGCGGGCGGAGATCGGACATATTCTGGGCGTGGACAACGACCACCATCTGATCATGATCGGTGTAGGCAATCTGGGACACGCGCTGCTGCAGAACTTCGTGTTCTCCCAGACCGGCTTCACCGTGGACGCCGCCTTCGACGTCTCTCCCGCTGTGGTGGGAACGGAGATCCGGGGCGTCCCCATTTACCACATCGACACCCTGGAGGACTTCCTGAAGGACCATCATGTGGACGTGGTGGCGCTGACCATCCCCCAGTCCGTGGCCCAGGAGACCGCTGACTGGCTCATCGGCCTGGGCATTCAGGGCTTCTGGAATTTCACCAACATCGAGCTGGTCAGTAACCGGCCGGAGGTCAAGTTCGAGAACATCCACTTCGCGGACAGCCTGCTGACCCTCAGCTACCGGATTTCCAATCAGTGATATGAAAAAGAAAACACGGATCGCCCTGCTGGGGCTTCTGGCGGTCTCCGGACTGCTGATCTGGGCCGCGGCGGCGGGAAACGACGCCCAGGATTCCCTGGTCTCCCTCAGCTATCTGAACGGTACATACGCCTCCGCTGTGGACGCGGCGGTGGAGGACCGGCTGGACGACGCGGACCAGACATTGCTGGACGCCGCGAAGGAGCGGGACTCCGGCGGCGCCGGTGTTCTGGTGGCGGAGTACGCCGATACCTGGACGGAACAGCGCCTGAAGGAGAACGACATCCTCGTGGGCTACACCGGCCTCAGCGCCATGTCATTGGCCGGCGACGTGACGGTGGTCTATTCCTCCGGCGCTGTGGTGGATGCCACCGCCGGCGCGGTAGTGCCCAGCGGCACGGTGCTGACGGCCAACCACCGCTATCTGGTGGCGGAGGACACCAGCGCCCTGTTCACCGTCACCTCGGCCACCGCTGTGGTGGACTATGCGGGCTATTACACGCTGACGCTGTCGGACGCCGTGGATTACAACGCCATGGCCTCCGCACTGAAGACCATGCACCTGTTCCGGGGCAGCTTCACCGGCTACGGCCAGGGCTTTGATCTGGAGAAGGTCCCCACCCGTCTCCAGGCCCTCATCATGTTCATCCGGGTGCTGGGGGAGGAGGACGCGGCCCTGTCCTGGAGCGGCACCATCCCCTTCACGGATCTGGCGAAGGGCTCCGAGGCCGCCAAATACGTGGGCTACGCCTATGAAAAAGGCTACACCAACGGCTTCACGGCCACCCAGTGGCGTCCCGGCCAGGCGGTCAGCGTCAACCAGTACACGGAGTTCGTTCTCCGGGCGCTGGGCTACAGCTCCGTCGCCAACACGGACTTGTCCGATACGCTGGCCAGGGCTCAGAACTGCGGACTGCTTACCGGACGGGAGGCGTCCGCCCTGGCGGGCACGCCTTTCCTGCGGGCACAGCTGGTGTACATCTCCTATTACGCGCTGGACACCACTGCCGCTGGTACGAGCAAAACACTGGGAGACCTCCTGATGTCCAAGGGCGTCTACACCGCGGAGGAGGCCGCGGCCGCCCGGCGTCTGGTGCCGGGAGACCGTACACTGGGGTGACACACTTTTCCGGACCGCACATATGATGGACTGAGGCCGGTGCCGATCGGCCTACATTTCATGGGAGGTCCGGATATGTGGAATAATAACGGCATCTTTGGCGGAAATTGCTGCTGGATCATCATTATCATCCTGCTGTTCTGCTGCTGCGGCAACAACAACTGGGGCGGCTGCGGCAACAACTGCGGCTGCAACAACGACTGCGGCTGCAACAACAACGGCTGTTGCTGAGTCAGGCACGATTCCCGACGGGATAAGGCCCCGCGCCCAAAAGGGCGCGGGGCCTTTTATACAGAAAACGGACGGACAGGAATGCGGCGGATTTCGTGAAATTCCGCGCATGGAAGCCGATCCGCCGGGACAAGATAAGGCCGGGGTGATGAAGCATGAAAAGCGAGACCGGGGCCTATCTCTGCCTGACGGATCTGCTGGACCAGGATCTGTCGGCCTACGAGTATTTCCAGACCCTGCCGCCGGAGGTCCAGAGCAGACTGCGGCGGTCCGACGGCAATGTCACCAGCTTTCAGGAGCTGCAGGCCCAGGCGGCGGCTCTGAGGGCCATGCCCACGCCGGAGCTGTGAAAAGAGACAAAAAAGCGCGCTCCCGCGGCCTGTGCCGTGGGAGCGTGTTTCTGCAAAGACCGGCGGAAGCTCACAGACCGGCGGCGAACACAGTCTGCACCAGCAGCATGTACACCGCCGTGCCCCCGGCGATGCTCAGTAGCACATTGCCCCGCCAGCGGTGGAGCAGCACCACCACGGCGATGGCCAGCAGCTCCGGTGCGCCGTGGGGCGCGGTCAGCCAGGCGGCGTCCTTCAGACAGTAGACCACCAGCAGGCCCATCATGGCGGGCGGCAGCACCCGCCCCAGATAGATCACTACCGCGGGAGGCTGCTTGTTCTCGGGAAACAGCCAGAAGGGCAGCCAGCGGGTGATCTGGGTCCCGACAGCCACGGCCAGGATGATGGCCAATGTTTGGACAGGCGTCAGGTACATAGTTTTTTCCTCCCTCCCAGCAGCGCCGCCAGGATGAACACCATGGCGGGGACCACCAGATCGTCGTGGAACAGGACCAGCGCCAGCACCGTGCAGCCGATGCCGATGAGGCCCGCCGGACGGTTCTCCGGCTTTTTCCAGTGTTCCAGAAACAGCACCACGAACAGGGCCGTCAGGGCGAAGTCCATGCCGGTGGTGTCGAAGGTCAGCAGGCTCCCCAGCAGGCCGCCCAGGGCGGTGGCGATGACCCAATAGGAGTAGTCCAGCAGGGAGACGGCCAGATAGAAGGATCGCCGGTCCACGCCCTCCGGCGGGGCCACCGTGGACACCAGAGAGAAGGTCTCGTCGCTGAGGGTGTAGATCAGGGGGAGCCGGGCGGCGCCCAGGCCCTTGTATTTGCCCAGAAGCGAGAGCCCGTAGAAGATGTGCCGTGCGTTGACCATAATGGCCAGCAGGAAGGCCTGGAGGGGGTCAAAGGCGGACACCAGCAGATTGATGGCCACGTACTGCATACTGCCGCCGAAGCCGATGGCGCTCATGAGCGTGGACCACAGGGGGCCGTAGCCGTGGGCCTGCATCAGCAGTCCGTAGGCCAGACCGAGACAGAGATAGCCCGTCAGCACCGGGATGGTGACGGGAAAAGCCGCCTTCAGCGCCCCCAAGCGGCAGGGGGATCGGGTGGGTTCTGATTCCATGAGAGATCCTTTCTTTTGGGCCCCCTGCGCGGGGGGCGGTGGTGCGCCCGTTCGGGGCGCGGGGGAGTGCCGGGGAAGCCCGGCGGCTTTGCGCCCCCCATTCTTTTTCTTCTTGAGAAAAAGAATGCGTCGCGCCCGGTGGAAGAAAAAGTCGCCTGGGCGGCGGCATTTCAAACGCAGTTTGAAATGCCCAGGCTGTCGAAAAAGTCGAGCATAGCTGGGCTTTTTCGCATTTATATGGTAAAATAAGCATGGGTGATGAAAGATGCTTGAAGAGGGAAGCTGGATCGTGGAATCGTAGAAATCGTGGATACAGAAAGTTTGGTGCCGAAAGATCATCTGCTGCGGAAAATAGATGCGGCGGTAGATTTTAACCGACTCTACG
>NZ_JBQHUP010000040.1:0-22927 GCF_052065175.1 Dysosmobacter sp. HCP28S3_G4
GTTCTGGTGCTGAATCTCCGCAAGATTCAGTGCGCCATTTTGCAACTACTTGCGTTTTTGCCGGCACTTCTCTCGCCTAAATAAAAATGGGCCATTATTCAGTAGTCATTACTATAATGTGGAAAGCAGCCATTATATACTCTATTTCCAAATTCACTCCCCGTGGCGTCCCACCCTGTCAGTGGTGTTCCGTGGCGGACAGATAGAACACCCCCGGCTCCGGAGTCACGTCGTAAAGCCGCAGCAGCTCCTCCACAGTGACGAAAGTGTAGCCCTGCGCCTGTAGGGTGTCCACGATCTCCAGCGCCGCGTCCACCGTCTCCGGCACGGAGTCGTGCATCAGAATGATGTCCCCCGGCTGCACCTTTTTCAGAACCGCCTGGACGTCCTTGGCCGTATCCCGCAGCTTCCAGTCCTCCGGGTCCACGGACCAGTGGACCAGCGGCACGGTGAACCGCTTTTTCTGGCTCTCGTTCAGCAGGCCGTAGGGCGGGCGCACCCAGTATGTGCCGTCCCCCAGCACCTCCTTCAGCAGCGCATCGGTCTTCCCGATTTCCCGGTCCACCACGGCGTTGGACTGTCCCTTCAGCATCATGTGGCTCCAGGAGTGGTTCCCCACCTGATGTCCCTCGTCCCGCATCCGCCGCACCAGATCCTCGTTGCCCGCGATCTGCTCTCCCACCAGGAAGAAGGTAGCGCTGGCGCCCCGGGTCAGCAGGCCGTCCAGCAGACGGGTGGTGGTGTCCGAACGGGGGCCGTCGTCAAAGGTCAGGGCCACGTATTTCGGCTCCTCCGTCGGGATCTCCGCGCCTCCTCCCGCCGGTACGGCGTTCACTCCGCCGCCCCAGGACAGCGCGATCAGAACAGCGGCCCCCATCGCCGCCAGCCGTTTTTTCCCCATCCGTGCTCACTCCCCCATGATTCCCGCGTCTGATTGCTCGGGAACCGCATTTATATCGGGGATAGTTTGCACAGCCAGAGAAAAAATACGAGTGTCAAAATCTGTTGTTTGATATTTCCGCTGGTACGGAAAACGCGGGCGGTGGTGACCGTCCGCGTCAAAAATGCCACAGGAGCATTGGCAGTCTCGTCATCAGTCCGGTGAGCATGCCGAATGCGATGTAGAATATAATGATCCATTTGATCAGTTTCCAGACAGAGAGCTTCCCCCAACTCTGTTTGCCCTCGGAGGAAGTCAGCGGCTTTGCAGCCGTCTGCCGGCGGGATGACGATGCGCGATCCGTGTCCCTCTCCAGACCGGTGCCGCGGCGCTGCCGCTCCTCGGCATGGTACTCCCGGTGGAGGAAGGAACCGCCGTGGCCCTTCTCATTCAGGCCGTCCCGCCGTTCCGCCGTCCGGACAACGGCGCCGCCCATGTCCCTGGAGGGCTGATTGAACGCCCCGCAGCGGGGGCAGAATCCATCCTCGTCGTAGTCGTAGGTCTTTCCGCACTCGATACAGCGCACTTTCCGCATAGCAGCCCTCCATCGCGCCCTCCGGCGCCCGGCAGGAAGATGATTCCCGCCCATGCCCTGCGGCCCGCTGGGATGGTCCGCAGCTTCCTTGTCAGGTTCAGTCTATCATATTCTCTCCCCCGGCGCAAGACGGCGAACGTAAAGGTTTTGCGCAAAAAGCCGCTTCGCCGGTTCTTGCCCACCGTCGCGGCTTTGCGATTCCCGTCCCCTTTTGGGGCCGCCAATCGCGCCGCTTCCTCGAAACCGGCTCGCTTTTTCCGCCGCTGGCGGCGCTTCGCCGGTTCTTGCCCACCGTCGCGGCTTTGCGATTCCCGTCCCCTTTCGGGGCCGCCAATCGCGCCGCTTCCTCGAAACCGGCTCGCTTTTTCCGCCGCTGGCGGCGCTTCGCCGGTTTCCCCGCAAAAAAGCCCTTTGTCACGGGACGTACGTTCCCATGACAAAGGGCTTTTTCTATTTTGTTGGGGGCGTCTTACTTGACCAGCTCGATCATTGCGGTCTCAGCAGCATCGCCGCGGCGGATGCCGGTGCGGATGATGCGGGTGTAACCGCCGTTGCGCTCCGCGTAAGCGGGAGCGATCTCCTTGAACAGCTTCTTGCAGACATCCTCGCGGGTGATGAAGCTCATGGCCTGACGATAGGCGGCCAGGTCGCTCTTCTTGCCGAGAGTGATCATCTTCTCGGCCAGGGGCGCGATCTCCTTGGCGCGGGTGACGGTGGTCTCCATCTTGCCGGCGTCCAGGAAATCCGTAACCTGCTGGCGCAGCATGGCCATCCGCTGATCGGTGGTCTTGCCGAGTTTGCGAGTTCCGGGCATTTCGGTATTCCTCCTTATCGGGAATGTGATCGCCGCGGCGGCACGCCGCCGGGCGGCTGAAAATCAGTTGTTGTCGTCGCTGGCCAGGGACAGGCCCATCATCGCCAGCTTGTTGATGACTTCCTCCAGGGACTTGCGGCCCAGGTTCCGGACCTTCATCATCTCGTCTTCCGTCTTGGAGATCAGGTCCTCCACGGTGTTGATGTTGGCCCGCTTCAGGCAGTTGAAGCTCCGGACGCTGAGGTCCAGCTCCTCAATGGTCATCTCCAGGACCTTGTCGCGCTGGGCTTCCGCCTTCTCCACCACGGTGGGCTTGCTGCTCACCGTGTCGGACAGATCCGTGAACAGGGTGAAGTGGTCGCACAGGATCTTGGCGCCCAGGGAAACAGCGTCCCGGGCGGAGATGGTCCCGTCGGTCCAGACCTCCAGCGTCAGCTTGTCGAAGTCGCTGGAAGCGCCCACGCGGGTGGGCTCCACCGTGTAGTTGACCTTGTACACCGGAGTGTAGATGGAGTCCACAGCGATGGTGCCGATGATGTTCTGCTGGGGCTTGTTGCGGTCCGCAGAGACATAACCCCGGCCATGGGACAGCGTGATCTCCATGTTCAGCGTGGCATTGTTGTCCAGCGTGGCAATGTGCATCTCCGGGTTCAGCACCTCCACCTCGCCGTCCAGCTTGATATCGCCGGCGGTGACCTCGCAGGGGCCAACGGCCTCGATATAGACGGTCTTGGTGCCCTCGGTGTGGAGCTTGGTGAGGATGCCCTTGACGTTCAGGACGATCTCGGTGACGTCCTCCTTCACACCGGGGATGGTGGAAAACTCATGCTGCACGCCAGCGATCTTGATGGTCGTGGGAGCGGTGCCGGGCAGAGAGGACAGCATAACACGGCGCAGAGCATTGCCCAGAGTGGTACCGTACCCCCGCTCCAGCGGCTCCACCACATACTTGCCGTAGGTGGCGTCGCCGGGAGTTTCGGTGCAGTTGATCTGGGGCTTTTCGATTTCGATCATGCGGTTACCCTCCTTCATCTTCTCCGTGCGGCGCCGCTACGCAGCACAGCACATGCAATTCGTAACATTCTTGAGGGTATCCTCCAATCACTTAGAGTACAACTCAACGATCAGGTGTTCCTCAATGGGAATGTCGATATCCTCACGGGCGGGAAGACGGGTCACGGTGCCCTTCAGAGTGTTCTTCTCACGCTCCATCCAGGGGGGCAGCAGGAACATGGGGGCATCCTGGCCCACCAGACGCTTGAACGCCTCGGAGGAACGGCTGGACTCGGCAACCTCGATGACGTCGCCGGCCTTCACCAGGTAGGAGGGAATATTGACCTTCTTGCCGTTGACGGTGAAGTGGCCGTGGTTCACCAGCTGACGGGCCTGACGGCGGGTCATGGCGAAGCCCATACGGTACACCACGTTGTCCAGACGGCGCTCCACAGTGATGAGCAGGTTGTCGCCGGTCTTGCCGGGGGCAGCGGCGGCGGCCTCATAGTAGGAGTGGAACTGCTTCTCCAGAATGCCGTAGATGAACTTGACCTTCTGCTTCTCGTTCAGCTGGACGGCATACTCGCTCTTCTTCTTTCTCATCTGGCCGCCGGGGTTGCGGTTGGTTTCCTTCTTCGCATAGCCCATAACGGCAGGAGAAATGCCCAAAGCCTTGCAACGCTTGGCAATCGGCTGCATATTCTTTGCCATATCGCTTTATTACCTCCTGTTTTGATTAGACGCGGCGGCGCTTGGGGGGACGGCAGCCATTGTGGGGGATGGGAGTGACGTCCTTGATCATGGTCACTTCCAGGCCCACCGCCTGCAGGGCGCGGATGGCGGCCTCACGGCCCTGGCCGGGGCCCTTGACGAAGACCTCAACGGTCTTCAGGCCATGCTCCATCGCGGCGCGGGCGGCCACCTCAGCGGCGGTCTGCGCGGCGAAGGGAGTGGACTTCTTGCTGCCGCGGAAACCCATTCCGCCGGAGGAAGCCCAGGAGATGGCGTTGCCCTGGGTATCGGTAACGGTCACCATGGTGTTGTTGAAGGAAGAACGAATATGGACCTGTCCACGCTCAATGTTCTTCCGCTCACGACGGCGGCGAATGACCTTCTTGCCGCCTGCTGCTTTCGCTGTTGCCATTTTCGATCTCCCTCCTTACTTCTTCTTATTGGCAATGGTCTTCTTGGGGCCCTTGCGGGTTCTTGCGTTGGTCTTGCTGCGCTGGCCGCGGACGGGCAGGCCCTTCCGGTGACGCAGGCCGCGGTAGCAGCCGATCTCGGTCAGACGCTTGATGTCCAGTGCGGTCTGGCGGCGCAGGTCACCCTCGACAGTGTAGTTGTCGATGGCGTCACGGAGCTTCTGCTCCTCGGCGTCGGTCAGGTCCTTCACGCGGGTGTCGGGGTTGATGCCCGTCTGCGCCAGGATGTCCTTGGCGCTCTTTCTGCCAATGCCGTAGATATAAGTGAGCCCGATCTCGATTCGCTTATCCTTGGGCAGGTCAATACCGGCAATACGTGCCATACTTTTAAAGCACCTCCACTTTCAATCTCAGCCCTGTCTCTGCTTGTGCTTGGGATTCTCGCAAATCACCATGACACGGCCTTTGCGGCGAATCACTTTGCACTTCTCGCACATGGGCTTCACGGACGGTCTTACTTTCATGTTCGTTAACCTCCTACTTACTACGCCAGGTTATCCGGCCTCGGTTCAGATCGTACGGGGACAGCTCCACCGTTACCTTGTCGCCGGGCAGAATCCTGATGAAATTCATTCTGAGCTTTCCGGAAATATGCGCCAAAATCGTGTGTCCATTTCCAATGTCTACTTGGAACGTCGTGTTGGGCAGGGCCTCGACGACCACGCCTTCCACCTCAATCATGTCGGATTTTGCCAAACGTTATCCCTCCTGGCTCGGATAATCTTCCTCGCGGAACGCCGCGAGTGCTTTGCGAAGCTCACTGTTGGTGATTCTTTCTTCGCCTTTGATCTTGTCGGAAAGCCGGTTCTCCTCGGCGGAGACGAACAGCACATGCCGCCGCTTCTTCCGCTTGGGTGACTCGACCTTCCGGGTCTTGCCGTCCGCCAGCAGGAGGTACTCGCCCTCCACCTTCAGGACATAGAACAGCTTTCCCCTGTCCCTGCCGGCGTCCGACCGTACAATGTTTGATTTTGCAATTTCCATACGTCTTTTTTCAGATGGCGGGAGCCGTCAGGATCTCAGGCTCGCCGTCCGTGATCAGGATCGTATTCTCATAGTGAGCGGCCCACTTGCCGTCCAGCGTCCGGACGGTCCAGCCGTCGGGCATCTGCTTGATGGCGGCGCTGCCGGCGTTCACCATGGGTTCGATTGCAAGGGTCATGCCCCGGAGCAGCCGGGGTCCGCGGCCGGGATGACCGTAATTGGGGATCTCGGGAGCCTCGTGCATCTTGGTACCGACGCCGTGGCCCACGTATTCCCGGACGATGGAAAAGCCATTGCTCTCCACATACTGCTGGATCGCCGCGGAGATATCCAGCAGACGGTGGCCTTCCTTCGCGTTGGCGATCCCCTCGAAGAAGCTCTGACGGGTGACGTCGATGAGCTTTTGGGCCTCCGGGGAGATGGTCCCGCAGGGGAAGGTGGCCGCGCAGTCGCCGTGGAACCCGCCGATGAAGGCGCCCACATCCACGCTGACGATATCGCCCTCCTGCAGCACCCGGGGACCCGGGATACCGTGGATGATCTCATCGTTGACGCTGATGCAAACGCTGGCGGGATAGCCGTTGTAGTGCAGGAAGGACGGGACTGCGCCGTTTTTGCGGATGAAATGCTCCACCGCGCTGTCGATCTCCTGGGTTGTTACGCCGGGTCTTACCATTTCCCCTGCCAAAGCACGGGCAGCCGCGGTAATTTTTCCGGCCCGGCGCATCAGTTCGATCTCATGGGAGGATTTCAGTGTGATCATCGCACTCATCTCCCCAGTGCGTGGAGGATGGCCTGGAGAGTACCTTCCACAGAGGGCTGGTTCTCCACAGGCTTCAGGAGGCCGCGCTTGGCGTAAAAGTCCTTCAGGGGCTCGGTCTCCTTATGATAGACCGTGAGACGGTTCTTCACCGTCTCCGGTGCATCATCTTTCCGCTGGACCAGCTTGCCGCCGCAAGCGTCGCACACGCCGGGAGTCTTGGGGGGGACAGCCACCAGGTGGTAGCTGGCTCCGCAGCTCTCGCAGACGCGGCGGCCGCTCATGCGCTCCATGATCTCCTCGTCGGAGATCTCAATGGAGACCACGGCGTCGAAGTGGATCCCAGCGTCTTCCAGGGCTTCCGCCTGGGCGATGGTGCGGGGCACGCCGTCCAGGATGTAGCCGTTCTTGCAGTCGTCCTCCGCCAGGCGCTCGGTGATGATACCGATGATGACCTCATCGGGCACCAGATGGCCCGCGTCCATGAAGGACTTGGCCTTCAGGCCGGTGGGCGTGCCGTTCTTGATGGCGGCACGGAGGATGTTGCCGGTGGAAATCGTGGGTACATTCAGCTCCTTGCACAGGCGCTCGGCCTGAGTGCCTTTACCGGCGCCGGGGGCGCCCAATAAAATCAGCTTCATGTGTTTCCCCTTTTCTCTTATTCCAGGAAGCCCTTATACTGACGCATCAGCATCTGGGATTCCAGGGCCTTCACCGTCTCCAGAGCGACGCCCACCACGATGATGACGGAGGTGCCGCCGATGGACAGACTGCCGTTGCCGACGATCTTACCCAGCAGCAGCGGGCAGATGGCCACGATGCCCAGATAGATGGCGCCGAACAGGGTGATCTTGTTCAGGACCCGCTTGATGAAGTCCACAGTGGGCTTGCCGGGACGGAAGCCCGGGATAAAGCCGCCCTGCTTCTTCAGGTTGTTGGCGACCTCAACAGGGTTGAACTGGATGGTGGAGTAGAAGTAGCTGAAGCCGATGATCAGCACGAAGTAGATGACCATGTAGAGCACGGACTTCGTGTCGATGAACTGGCTCAGCTTGTAGCTGAAGGAGTTCTCGTCGCCCACGCCGGTGAACGCCATGATGGTGGCGGGCAGGGAGGCGATGCTCTGTGCGAAGATGATGGGCAGCACACCGGCCATGCTCACCTTCATGGGCAGGTTGGTGGTCTGGCCACCGTACATCTTCCGGCCCACCTGACGCTTGGCGTACTGCACGGGAATGCGGCGCTCGGCGTCGTTGATGAACACGATGAAGACGATCAGCGCCAGGACGCCCACCAGGATCAGCACCACGGCCCAGGGAGCCAGAGCGCTGTCCAGACGGTTCTGTGCCATCTGGGCGGCCTGGGTGGCGCCGTAACCCTCGGCGGTGTAGCTCTGGGTCAGGGAGTCCAGGGTGATGGTGCCGGCCTTGACGGCGGACCAGGTCTGGACATTGGTGATCATGCTGGACACCATGGTGGGAACGCGGGACAGGATGCCGGCAAACAGGATGATGGAGATGCCGTTGCCCACGCCGAACTCGGTGACCTGCTCGCCCATCCACATGACGAAGGAGGAACCGGCCACGAAGGACACGATGATGACCAGGGCGTGCCAGATGGTGGGATCAGCCACGTTCAGCAGGCCGTAGTTCTTCATCATCAGGAAGTAACCCCAGCCCTGCAGCAGCGCGATGGCAATGGTGGCGTAGCGGGTGATGGACTGGATCTTCTTCCGGCCCTCCTCGCCGCCGTCACGGGCCAGCCGCTCCAGGTAGGGGATAGCCACCGTCAGCAGCTGGATGATGATGGAGCTGTTGATATAGGGCTGGATGCTCAGGGCGAACAGCGTGGCCTGGGCGAAAGCGCCGCCGGACATCACGTTGTACAGGCCCAGGATGGTGGTGCTCTGGCCGGCCAGATAGGCGGACAGCAGCTTCACATTGACAAAGGGAACCGGAATCGCATTACCAATGCGGAAAATCAGCAGGATCAGGAGTGTAAAGATGATCTTCTTCCGCAGCTCGGGGATACCCCACGCTTTGCGAATCGTCTGGATCACGTTACATCACCTCTGCCTTTCCGCCAGCCGCCTCGATAGCTTCCTTGGCAGACTTGGAGAAAGCAGAAGCCTTGACAGTGACTTTCTTGGTCACCTGGCCGTTGCCCAGGACCTTGTAGCCATAGACACACTTGGACAGGATGCCCTTTTCCAGCAGAGCCTCAGCAGTGACAGTGTCACCGTCCTCAAACTTATTCAGAGCGCTCAGATTGATGATCTCCAGAGGCTCGGCAAAGATGTTGTTGAAGCCGCGCTTGGGGACACGACGGACCAGAGGCATCTGGCCGCCTTCGAAACCGACACGGACCTTGCCGCCGGAACGGGCCTTCTGGCCCTTGTGGCCGCGGCCGCCGGTCTTGCCGTTGCCGCTGCCGGCGCCCCGGCCCTTACGGTAGGCCTGACGGACGGAACCCTCAGCGGGAGACAGTTCACTCAGCTTCATTATTTGTTACCTCCCTCTGTGACCTGCAGCAGATAGCCGATCTTGGCGATCTTGCCGCGGGTCTGGTCGTTGTCGGGCTGCACGGTGATGTCACCGATCTTGCGCAGGCCCAGGGAATTCGCAGTGGCGACCTGTTTTTCCAGGCGGCCGTTCAGGCTCTTGACGAGCTTGATCGTTAAATTAGCCATGTTGAAGTCCTCCTTAGCCGACGATCTCTTCAACGCTCTTGCCGCGGATGCGGGCGACTTCCTCGGGGCTCCGCATGGAGCGCAGGCCCTCGAAAGCGGCGGCCACCACGTTGTTGGCGTTGTTGGAGCGCAGGCACTTGGTCCGGATATCCTTAATGCCGGCAGCCTCCACGATGGCACGAACAGCACCGCCGGCGATGACGCCGGTACCGGGGGCGGCGGGCTTCATCAGCACGCGGCCGGCACCGGCCACACCGATGGTCTCGTGGGGGATGGTGGTCCCGGACAGGTTGACGGTGATCATGTTCTTCTTGGCGGCCTCCAGGCCCTTGCGGATGGCCTCGGGGACCTCGGCGGCCTTGCCCAGGCCATAGCCGACCTTACCCTTCTGATCGCCGACGACGACCAGAGCGGCAAACTTCATAACACGACCGCCCTTGACGGTTTTGGACACGCGGTTGAGGGCAACAACCTTTTCCGTGTACTCGCTGGGTTCTCTTTCAAATCTCGGCATAATTGTTGTTCCTCCCTCCTTAGAATTTCAGGCCGCCCTCACGGGCACCCTCAGCCAGAGCCTGCACGCGGCCGTGATACAGGTAACCGCCACGATCGAACACGACCATCTCGATACCCTTGGCCTTGGCGCGCTCGGCCACCAGCTTGCCAACGGCGGTAGCAGCGGCGATGTTGCCGCCGTAACCCTCGATGGCCTTATCCAGGGAAGAAGCGGAAGCCAGGGTCACGCCGTTGACATCGTCGATGACCTGGGCGTAGATGTTGGCTTCGCTGCGGAACACATTCAGACGGGGCATTTCGGGAGTGCCGGAGATCTTGCCGCGCACTCTCTTATGACGCTTCAGACGCTGAGCGTTGGTATTGGGTCTTTTAATCATATCGGCACACCTCCTTACTTCTTGGCGCCGGTCTTACCGACCTTGCGGCGGATGACTTCATCGGCGTACTTGATGCCCTTGCCCTTATAGGGCTCGGGGGGACGCTTCTCACGGATCTCGGCGGCAAACTGGCCGACAGCCTGCTTGTCGCAGCCGTGGACGATGATTTTATTGGGAGCGGGGACATCGATGGTGATGCCCTCGATCTCGGGAACGATCACCTGGTGAGAGAAGCCCAGGTTCATGACCAGGTTCTTGCCCTCTTTGGCAACACGGTAGCCAACGCCGTTGACTTCCAGTTCCTTCTTGTACTCCTCGTGAACGCCGGTGATCATGTTGCTCAGCAGCGTCCGGGTCAGGCCGTGCAGGCTGCGGTGCAGCTTGTCCTCGGAGGGGCGATCCACGGTGATCGTATTGCCTTCCTGTTTAATGATCATTTCGGGGCGCAGCGCCTTCGTCAGCTCGCCCTTGGGTCCCTTGACGGTAACCACATTACCCTCGGCGATGGAAACGGTCACGCCGGCGGGAACGGTAATGGGCATTCTGCCAATTCTCGACATTGTTCAAATACCCTCCTTACCAAACGAATGCCAGGACTTCGCCACCGACATGAGCCTCGCGGGCCTTCTTGTCGGTCATGACGCCCTTGGAAGTGGAGATGATGGCGATACCCAGGCCGCGGAGCACGCGGGGCAGCTCATCAGCGCCCACATAGACGCGCAGGCCGGGCTTGCTGACACGGCGCAGGCCGGTGATGACCTTCTCCTTGCCGGCGTTGTACTTCAGGGTCACGTGGATCATGCCCTGCAGACCGTCGTCCACCACCTGGTAGCTCTTGATATAGCCCTCATCCAGCAGGATCTGAGCGATGCTCTTCTTCATGTTGGAAGCGGGGATATCAACAGTCTCATGCTTGGCATTGTTGGCGTTGCGGATGCGGGTCAGCATATCCGCAACAGGATCAGTGATATGCATTCTGAATATCCTCCTATTTTAGAGTTACGGCATTGCCGTTTCGGCAGCGAGGTATCACTATGAATGGAGCAGTCCGCTCGCGCGTGGTGCCCAATTCACAGTGACCTTTCGCCATCCGTCTATCAACCAGAGTCCCATATCACACGGGCTCTTGGCTGCAAAGAAGTTGTTCCGCGCGTCCGCCGGAGCGGAGCACCCGCGCGGGGGTCTGCCGGAGCAAAAGCTCACGGCAGAGGGCTGTCAGAAGATGTCTCCCAACAGCGTTCTATCGAAGAAAACCTTCCGATAGAAGGTGCCTGTTTCTGAAGGATTTTTTCGTCAGGCGAAGCGTCGGCCGCGAAGGTGTATCGTTGATACGTCGAGCGGACGCCGCAAAGCATGGCGGAA
This sequence comes from Dysosmobacter sp. HCP28S3_G4, assembly GCF_052065175.1. Classification (NCBI taxonomy): domain Bacteria; kingdom Bacillati; phylum Bacillota; class Clostridia; order Eubacteriales; family Oscillospiraceae; genus Dysosmobacter; species Dysosmobacter sp. HCP28S3_G4. The sequence continues at coordinate 11,173 of NZ_JBQHUP010000040.1, forward strand.
AAAGACTCAGAAAGAGGCCTTGCGCACACCGGGGATCTCGCCCTTGTAGGCCAACTCCCGGAAGCAGATACGGCAGACGCCGTAGTCACGCAGATAGGCGTGGGGACGACCGCACAGCTTGCAGCGGTTGTACTTCCGGGTGGAGTACTTGGGAGCCGCCTGCTGCTTCAGGATCATGGATTTCTTAGCCATTTTGTTCTTCCTCCTTAGCGGGCGAAGGGAGCGCCGACCTGCTGGAGCAGAGCGCGGGCCTCTTCGTCGGTCTGAGCGGTGGTGACGATGATGATGTCCATACCGCGGATCTTGTCGATCTTATCGTACTCGATCTCGGGGAAGATCAGCTGTTCCTTAATGCCCAGGGAGTAGTTGCCCCGGCCATCGAAGGCGTTGGGATTGATACCGGAGAAATCGCGGACGCGGGGCAGGGCCACGTTGAACAGGCGGTCCAGGAACTCCCACATCTTGTCGCCGCGGAGAGTGACCTTCGCGCCGATGGGCATATCCTCACGGATCTTGAAGTTAGCGATGGACTTGCGGGCCTTGGTGATGATGGGCTTCTGGCCGGTGATCTGGCTCAGATCGCTGACCACGTTCTCCAGCACCTTGGAGTTCTCACGAGCCTCGCCGCAGCCCACGTTGACGACGACCTTGTCGATCTTGGGGATCTGCATGACGCTCTTGTACTGGAACTGCTTCATCAGAGCGGGAGCGACCTCGGCCTTGTACTTCTCTTTCAGTCTTGCCATTGTTCGTCTCTCCTCTCTTACAGATTGGCGCCGCAGTGCTTGCACACGCGGACGTTCTTGCCATTCTCAGCCTTGTGGGCAACGCGGGTAGCCTTGCCGCACTTGGGGCACACCACCTGCACCTTGCAGGCGGCGATGGCAGCCTCGCGCTTGACGATGCCGCCCTCCTCGCCCTGACGGCGGGGCTTCACGTGGCAGGTCACCATGTTGATGCCCTCCACGACCACCTTGCCGTCGGCGGGGACGGTGCCCAGGACCTTGCCCTGCTTGCCCTTGTCCTTGCCGGACAGAACAACGACGGTGTCGTTCTTCTTGATATTCATAGACATGTTCGGCACCCTCCTCAAATGACTTCGGGAGCCAGGGACAGGATCTTCATGTAATCCTTGTCGCGCAGCTCTCTTGCGACCGGCCCAAAGATACGGGTACCTCTGGGGTTCTTGTCGTCCTTGATCAGGACGGCGGCGTTATCGTCGAAACGGACATAGGTGCCGTCGGCACGGCGGATGCCCTTGGCGCTGCGGACGATAACAGCCTTGACGACCTCGCCCTTCTTCACGGTGCCGCCGGGAGTGGACTTGCGGACGGACGCCACGATGACGTCGCCGATGTTGCCGAACTTCCGGGTGGAACCGCCCAGAACGCGGATGCACTTGATCTCCTTGGCGCCGGTGTTATCGGCAACCTTCAGATAGCTTTCCTGCTGAATCATACCTCGGCACCTCCTTACTTCGCTTTTTCAACGATCTCGACCACGCGCCACCGCTTGTCCTTGGACAGGGGGCGGGTCTCCATGACCTTCACGGTATCGCCAATGCCGCACTCGTTGTTCTCGTCGTGGGCCTTCAGCTTATAGGTGCGGCCAACGATCTTCTTGTACAGAGGATGGGCCACGCGGTCGGCGATGGCGACCACCACGGTCTTGTCCATCTTGTCAGAAACGACCTTGCCGACTCTGGTCTTCCGGGAGGAAGTTCTCTTTTCTTCGCTCATCTTCACTTACCTCCTTCTCACTGCTTGTCGGAAGCCTGGAGCTCCCGCAGAACGGTCTTGACTCGGGCAATGTCACGCTTGGTCTCCTTGATCTTCAGGGGATTGTCCAGCTGATTGGTAGCGTGCTGCATCCGGAGATAAAACAGGTCCTTCTTCAGGCCGGTCAGCTTCTCGTTGAGCTGCTCGGCGTTCATCTTACGAATTTCAGTTGCCTTCATCTCACTCACCTGCTTCCTCTGCCGCAGCGGGCGCATCAGCCGCAACGATCTTCGTCTTGATGGGCAGCTTGTGGCTGGCCAGACGGAGCGCCTCGCGGGCAACTTCCTCAGATACGCCGGCGATCTCAAACATGATCCGGCCGGGCTTCACGACAGCCACCCAGAACTCGGGGGAACCCTTACCGGAACCCATGCGGGTGTCGGCGGGCTTCTTCGTGACGGGCTTGTCGGGGAAAATCTTGATCCAGACCTGACCGCCACGCTTGGTGTAGCGGGTCATGGCGATACGGGCCGCCTCGATCTGGTTGCTGGTGATCCATGCGGGCTCCAGAGCCTGGAGACCGAACTCACCATAGGACACGGTATTGCCGCGAGTGGCCTTACCGGTCATACGGCCGCGGTGGACGCGGCGGTACTTTACTCTCTTCGGCAGAAGCATTACTGCGCTCCTCCTTCCTTAGCGGGAGCCGCGGGAGCTGCGGGGGCAGCCGCCGGGCGGGTGTTGGTGTTGGGTCTGAAGCCACCCTGGGGACGGCCCTGGCCATTGGCGCGGTTGAAGCCGCCCTGGCCGCCGGCGCGGTTGAAGCCGCCGCCCTGACGGTCACGGTTGAAACCGCCGCCCTGACGGTCGCGGTTGAAGCTGCCGCGACGGTCGCCGCGGGAATCACCGTCCCGGCGGGGCCGGCGCTCACGACGCTCCTGATAGGGCTTGGAGGTGTCCATGGTGCGGGGGGTGGTGCGCAGGGTCTGGCTGAGGACCTCGCCCTTGTAGATCCACACCTTCACGCCGATGCGGCCGAAGGTGGTGGCGGCCTCCGCGAAGCCGTAGTCGATGTCGGCGCGGATGGTCTGCAGGGGGATGGTGCCCTCATGATAGTGCTCCACGCGGGCGATCTCGGCGCCGCCCAGACGGCCGGAGCAGCAGGTCTTGATGCCCTTGGCGCCGGCGCGCATGGCGCGGGCCATGGAGTTCTTCATCGCGCGGCGGAAGGAGATGCGCTTCTCCAGCTGCTGGGCGATGTTCTCAGCGACCAGCTGAGCGTCCATGTCGGGGTTCTTGACCTCGACGATGTTCAGGCGGACCTTCTTGCCGATGAGCTTCTCAACGGCCAGACGGTACTGCTCGATCTGCTCGCCGCCCTTGCCGATGACCATGCCGGGGCGGGCGCAGTGCAGATAGACGGTGACGGTATCGGCGCTGCGCTCGATCTCGATCTTGGGCACGCCGGCGCCGTACAGGGTCTTCTTCAGGTACTTGCGGATCTTCTGATCCTCGACGATCAGGTCGCCGACCTTCTCTTCACTGGCATACCAACGGGAATCCCAGTCTTTGATGACGCCCACGCGCAGGCCGTGGGGATTAACTTTCTGTCCCATAAAAACTGTCTCCTCCCTTTCTTATGCCTTTTCCGCCACAGCGATGGTGACGTGAGAAGTTCTCTTGTTGATGCGGTAGGCACGGCCCTGGGCCCGGGGCATCATCCGCTTCAGGATGGGGCCGGGAGTGGCGTAGACCTCAGCAACGTACAGCTTGGAGGGGTCCATGCCGAAGTTGTTCTCCGCATTGGCGGCGGCGCTCTTCAGGAGCTTCATCAGGGGCTCAGAGGCAGCCTTGGGGGTCTGCATCAGGATGGCGGTCGCGGTGGCCACATCCTTGCCGCGGATCAGGTCGCAGACGATCTGGACCTTCCGGGGAGCGATGCGGACATAGCGCAGATAAGCCTTGGCAGTCTTGATTTCTTCCATGTTCTGCATCCTCCTTCGTTAAGCTTTCTTGGCGTGGCCGCGGAACGTGCGGGTGGGAGCGAACTCACCCAGCTTGTGACCGACCATGTCTTCCTGGATATACACGGGAACGTGCTTGCGGCCGTCGTGGACGGCGATGGTGTGACCGACGAAGGCGGGGAAGATGGTGGAGCTGCGGCTCCAGGTCTTCAGGACCTTCTTCTCGTTCTTCGCGTTCATTTCCTCGACCCGCTTCAGAAGCTCAGGGGCAACATACGGGCCTTTTTTAATGGATCTGCTCATATTTCCTTGCCTCCTTACTTCTCGTTGCGGCGCTTCACGATGAACTTATTGGTGGGGTTCTTGCCCTTGCGGGTCTTGTAGCCCATGGCGGGCTTGCCCCAGGGAGTCACAGGGCCGGGACGGCCGACGGGCGCGCGGCCCTCGCCGCCGCCGTGGGGATGGTCGTTGGGGTTCATGACGGAACCGCGGACCGTGGGACGCCAACCCATGTGGCGCTTGCGGCCGGCCTTGCCGATGTTGATGTTCTCGTGCTCGATGTTGCCCACCTGACCGATGGTGGCGTAGCAGTTGGTACGCACGATGCGGACCTCGCCGGAGGGCATACGGATCTGGGCGTCGCCGCCCTCCTTGGCCATCAGCTGAGCGGCGGTACCGGCGGCGCGCACCAGCTGGGCGCCGTTGCCGGGATGCATCTCAATGTTGTGGATGACCGTACCAACGGGGATGTTGGCCAGGGGCAGAGCGTTGCCGGGCAGGATGTCGGCGTCGGGACCGGTCATGATCTTGTGGCCGGCCTTCAGGCCGAGAGGCGCCAGGATGTAGCGCTTCTCGCCGTCCTCATACTGGATCAGGGCGATGTTGGCGCTGCGGTTGGGATCGTACTCCAGACGCAGGACGGTGGCGGTGCCGATCTTGTCCCGCTTGAAGTCGATGACGCGGTACTTCTTCTTGTTGCCGCCGCCGCGATGACGGACGGTGATGCGGCCATAGCTGTTGCGGCCGGAGGACTTCTTCAGAGGCTCAGTCAGGCTGGGCTCGGGCTTGGCCTTCTTGTCAATGCCGTCGAACCCGGAGACCGTCATCTGACGTCTGGAAGGAGTCGTCGGCTTAAAGGTTTTGATAGACATATTCGCTTTACACTCCTTCCGTTATCAGACCATACCCTCGAAGAACTCGATGGTCTTGGAATCGTCGGTGAGCTGGACGTAAGCCTTTTTCCAGGCACGGGTGGTGCCGGGACGGCCTGCGCCCATGCGCTTGGCCTTGCCGGGGACGTTCAGGGTGTTGACGGAAGCGACCTTCACGCCGAAGATCTCCTCAACAGCCTTCTTGATCTCGATCTTGCCCGCGTCCTTGGCGACCTCGAAGGCGTACTTCTTGTCGGCGGCGCCGGCCATGGCCCGCTCGGTGATGATGGGGCGGATGATGATGTCGTATGCGGTAGCCATTATGCGAACACCTCCTCAATGGTCGCCAGAGCGCGCTGGTCGATGACCAGGTACTTGGCGTTCAGGATGTCATAGACGCTCAGGATGGTGGCGGTGGTGGTGACAACGCCGGGGATGTTCCGGGCGCTCTTGACCACGATGTCGTCCTTCTCGGGAGTGACGACCACGGCCTTGCCGTCCACCTTGACGGCGTCCAGGAACTTGCGGAAGTCAGCGGTCTTGATGGCGTCCAGCTTGACGGCATCCACGACCACCAGGCTGCCCTCGGCGGCCTTGGCGGACAGGACGGACTTCAGGGCCAGACGCTTGACCTTCTTGTTCAGCACGTAGCTGTAATCCCGGGGCTTGGGGGCGAACACGATGCCGCCGTGAGTCCACTGGGGAGCGCGGGTGCTGCCCTGACGGGCGTGGCCGGTGCCCTTCTGTCTCCAGGGCTTCTTGCCGCCGCCGGAGACCTCGGCGCGGGTCAGGGCGCTCTGGGTGCCCTGCCGGCAGTTGGCCAGGTGATTCTTCACGACTTCATGCACAACGGCTTCGTTGGGCTCGATGCCAAAGATCGCATCGCTCAGCTCCACGGTGCCGACCTCTGCGCCGGTCATGTTCAAAACTTTCATAGTAGGCATTATTCAAGCACCCCTTTCTTACTTGTTTCTGGCGGAAGCCTTCTGCGGGTTGCGGCCGGAAGCCTTCTGCGGGTTCTTGCTGATGTCAGCGCCGGCCTGCTTGACCTTGTGGACCTTGACGGTGGACTTGATGGTCACCAGACCGCCCTTGGGGCCGGGAACGGCGCCGCAGACGACCAGCATGTTCAGCTCGGGATCGACCTTCACGACGGACAGGTTCTGGACGGTGACCTGGTCAACGCCCATGTGGCCGGCGCCGATCTTGCCCTTGAAGATGCGGGAGGGATCGGTGGAAGAGCCCATGGAGCCGGCGTGACGGTGGACGGGACCGGAACCGTGAGTCTCCTTCAGGCGGTGAGCGCCGTGGCGCTTGATGACGCCCTGATAGCCGTGGCCCTTGCTGGTGCCGGTGATATCCACGAAGTCGCCCACCTTAAAGGTGTCGGCCTTGACGATATCGCCGATGTTCAGCTCGGCGGCGTTGTCCAGATTGAACTCGCGCAGGTGCTTCTTGGGAGCGACCTCAGCCTTCTTCAGGTGGCCCAGTTCCGGCTTGGTGAGCTTGCGCTCGGGCACGTCCTCATAACCCAGCTGGACGGCCTGATAGCCTTCCTTCTCGGAAGTCTTCTTCTGAACAACGGTGCAGGGTCCCGCCTCGATGACAGTGACGGGGATCACATGGCCGTTTTCATCGAAGATCTGGGACATGCCCACTTTTTTGCCGATGATTGCTTTCATGTATTTTCCTCCTTAAAGGTTATTGGTCGGCTTAGGTTACCGGGGATACGGCCCCGCGGCATTGCTCTGCCGACATGACCCGTCCGCCTCATACAGCGGCGGACATTGGGTAGCAAACGATGGGATCAGGGGTTTCGCGGCCGGGGATCGTGATTACAGTTTAATTTCGATCTCCACACCGGCGGGCAGCTCCAGGGCCATCAGGGCTTCCACCGTCTTGGGGGTGGACTTGGTGATGTCGATGAGGCGCTTGTGGGTGCGGCGCTCGAACTGCTCACGGCTGTCCTTGTACTTGTGGACAGCGCGCAGGATGGTGACGATCTCCTTCTTGGTGGGCAGAGGAATGGGGCCGGAGACCTCGGCGCCGGTGCGCTTGGCGGTCTCGACGATCTTCTCTGCGCTCTGGTCGATGACCTGGTGGTCATAGGCCTTCAGACGAATGCGGATCATTTGTTTCTGTGCTGCCATTGTTTTTTCCTCCTGAATTTCGTAGGTAGTTTGGACGCAGTCTCGACGACCTACGGCGAGAGATTTTTTCTATACGCTTAACCGTGCGTATCATTCCGGCTCATGAAAAATACCGGACGCATGATGACATACGGCCGGTCTTCTGACATGGCGCAGCGATCTACGCAACGTACAGGTTCTCTCAGCCGCCCGATTATCGGACATACTCCCCGGAAGTTACCGGCCCTGGGCCGCAATCTCCCGGTTCATCGCACTGCCGCCGGGCATGGTGTTCCCTTCCCGCGCGGACTTACATATAATAAAAGAAAATCCTCCTGTTGTCAAGAGGATTTTCTCCGTTTTTCATGAAATTTTCAAGATTTTTTTGGCAAGTCTTTTTACCCGCAAAAATCGATCAAAATCAGCGTTTTTTGCGTGCCCACAGGAACCGCAGGCCCAGCAGGACGGCCAGGAACACCATGGCCACAGCGGCCATGGCCCCGTCGGAGCGGCTGGCGTCATAGGAGAACAGCCGGACCAGGCCCTGGAGGGGCATCCCCACCGGCACCAGCCAGAACACGGCGATGATGGTGATGGTATAGCCCAGGGAGGAGCTGATCAGCGTCACCAGCGCCAGGGCCATCAGCACCAGCATGAATCCCACCAGCGGCGAGACCCGCTCCTCCGCCCCGGCGTCCAGGCGCAGCAGCAGAAGCCACATGACGATGTACACCAAACCCGTCAGGACGGAGACGTACATGGAGACGCCGGTGTCCGGCGCCGTGCGGTAGGCCAGCAGGGCGGAGGTCAGCCAGAAGGTGAACCGCCAGCTGCGGTTGTTCCAGATGTCTTGGAGTGTCATAGGCGGTTCTTTGCTCCTTTATACATTATATATAATATCTGTCCCGTGGGACGGGGTGCCGGGACGTCCGGCGGCTTTGTGAGGTCCCTCGCGGGGGTGCGGGGGTGCGCCCCGTCCGGGGCGCGGGGTGGCGCGGCGAAGGCCGATGGCTTGCGGCTCCGCCGCGGGGCAAAACCCCCTTTCTCTTTTCGGTTGCGCCGAAAAGAGAAAGCGCTTTTTGATGGTGTCAAGAGAAAAGACGCTGGCGGCGGCATTCCGGGCTTCGCCCGGAACGCTCGCAGCGCCTGTTACGGGGGTTTGGCACGGTGTTTGCTGAGGACTTGGACCTCTCAACCATATATGGCAGTTGCGAAAGTCTGGGTCCCGCCCGGATGCTCTTCTGCTTCTCTTTTGCTGCCGCAGTCTGGCAGTTGTGGGAGACTGGCATCAAGGGCGCTCCCGGATGCCCCGTCCTTCTCTTTTGCTGCCGCACCTTGACAGTCGCGGGAGTCTGGTGCCGGGGTCGTCCCGTATGATCCCTGCCTCTCTTTCGCTGTCACGCACCGGCGATTGCGGAAGACCGGTTCATCCTACTGAGGGTAACACACAGGGGCGGGGCGAAACGCCCCGCCCCTGGTTTCTTTTTTCCGACGCGGCACCCGGCCCGCGCGAACACCGGTGTCCGGCGCGTCAATCAAAGGAAAGGGGGCCAGGGGGAAACCTCTGGTTTCCCACGGTTCTTTTGCCCTCCGGGCAAAAGAACTACCGTAATTATTTTTGCCACGGCGTGTACGTGGCAAAAATACCCTGACCCGTGCGCCCCGGGGGCGCACACACCAGTGACCGACGTCACTGGTGAGGGGGAATCTAAAGGGGGGGACGAAGTCCCCTCTTTAATACGCCACGCCCCAGTAGATATCCGTGGCACAGGGCTTGCCGCACACGGGGCAGACGCCCTCGGTGCCGCTCTGGGCCAAGGGCATGCAGCGGGAGGAAACGCCGGCCCGCTCCTTCATGGCCAGCTCGCACTCCAGGCTGCCACACCACTTGGACCGCAGGAAGCCGCCCTTGCCCTCGGCGATAGCCTTGGCCTCCTCGGGGGTCTTGATGTCAAAGGTGTTGTCCTCCCGGTTCTTCAGGGCCATGGCATACATGTTGTCGTGGACAGCATCCAGCAGCCCGGCCGCCTTGGCCTCCAACTCCGCCAGGGGCACGAAGACCTTCTCGCCGGTGTCCCGGCGGGCGATGACGCACTGTTCCTTCTCGATGTCCTTGGGGCCGATCTCCACACGCAGGGGCACGCCCTTCATCTCGTACTCGGCGTACTTCCAGCCAGGGCTGTTGTCGGAGTCGTCCATCTTCACCCGGATGCCGGCGGCGGCCAGACGGTCCCGCAGGGCGGCGGCGGCGTCCAGAACGCCGGGCTTGTGGGCGGCCACGGGGATCACCACCACCTGAATGGGGGCGATGCGGGGAGGCAGCACCAGGCCGTTGTCGTCGCCGTGGGTCATAATGATGCCGCCGATCATGCGGGTGGAAACGCCCCAGGAGGTCTGATGGGGATTGTGAGGCTGGTTGTCCTTGCCGGTGAAGGTGATGTCGAAGGCCTTGGCGAAGCCGTCACCAAAGTAGTGGCTGGTGCCGGCCTGGAGGGCCTTGTGGTCGTGCATCATGCACTCCACGGTGTAGGTCTCCTCGGCGCCCTTGAACTTCTCCTTGTCGGTCTTGCGGCCCCGGATGACGGGCATGGCCAGCACGTTCTCCATGAAGTCCGCGTAGATGTTCAGCATCTGCATGGTCTCCTCCCGGGCCTCCGCCTCGGTGGCATGCATGGTGTGGCCCTCCTGCCACAGGAACTCCCGGTGGCGCAGGAAGGGGCGGCTGGTCTTCTCCCACCGCAGGACAGAGCACCACTGGTTGTACTTCTTGGGCAGGTCCCGCCAGGAGTGGATGATGTTGGCGTAGTGCTCGCAGAACAGGGTCTCAGAGGTGGGACGGACGCACAGCCGGTCTTCCAGCTTCTCGCTGCCGCCCATGGTGACCCAGGCGCACTCCGGGGCGAAGCCCTCCACGTGATCCTTCTCCTTCTGGAGCAGGGACTCGGGGATCAGCACAGGGAGATACACGTTCTCATGTCCGGTCTCCTTGAACTTCTTGTCCAGTTCCTTCTGGATGTTCTCCCAGATGGCGTAGCCGTAGGGACGGTAGATGAACATGCCCTTGACGGAGGTGTAGTCGATGAGCTCCGCCTTCTTGCACACGTCCGTGTACCACTGGGCAAAGTCCACGTCCCGGGCCGTGATCGCGTCAACTTGTCTTTTATCCTGTGCCATTTTCCTCAATTCCTTTACGTATATTAGAATGGTGTTTTCCGTTTGATTTTCCAGTTCTGTCTCCCGGCGGGTCCGCCGGATTCAACTAAGTTCTTATTTTATCCAGCCCGGACCGGATTGTCAACCATTGGCGGCAAAACCGTGCCGGTTTTCCCCTGATTTTCCGCCCCTCGCCCGGTTTTGGACGTTTGTCCGGGACTGTCCGGTTTTGCGGCGCTCCGCTGCCCCCGCCCCACTGCGCGGCAAAGGACCTCGCAAAAACACAGCGCCCGCCGCTCTCCCAGCGGCGGGCGTCCGATCGTCTATCCCAGATCCCGGTGGTCCAGCGCCGCCAGACCGTACCGGGCGGCCCTCTGGATGGTCTCCCGCTCCCCGTCGGAGCCGGCGGTATCCAGCCGTCTTCTCAGATCCCGGAGAAACAGGCCCCGCAGGGAGTCCTCCCCGGCTCTGGCCCACAGATCCTCCGCGGCGCGGGTGCGGTCCCGCAGCTCCAGGGCGTAGAAGCGGCCCTTCAGAGCCTCTGTCATGGCGGACAGGTCCGGGCCCTCCTCCCCGGTCTCTCCGGTGAGACAGATCCGGTACAGATCGCCCGCGGTATCCGGCGGCAGGACGGCCTCCACCGCCGTCAGAGGGTCCTGTCCGGTGACGTCCGCCTCCAGCACCTGATAACGGTGCCGGGCGAAGGGGACGAACCGCAGCGACACGCTGCCGCCATCGTCCACAGTGCCCTCGTAAAAGCCCTTCTCTCCCAGCTCGTCAAAGCCCCGGCCCTCGGGACAGCCGGGCCAGGCGCAGAGGGTGTCCCCGCACCGCAGCTCTCCCCGCCGGTGGATGTGGCCCAGCGCCAGATAGGCCAGGCCGCTGGCGGCGATGTCCGCCTTTTCCACAGGATCGTACCGCCGCTCCGCCGGTTCCGCCTCCCCGTGGAGGGCCATCAGATGGACCCGTCCGTCCTTCGGCGCGGCGAAGCCGGACAGCAGGCTCTCCCGCTGCTCCGGCGCGGTGAAGGCCATGCCGTGGACCACGGCGTTCAGCTCCGGAATCTCCGCCGCCTCCGGCGTCCCGGAGCGGAAGATGCGGACATTTTCCGGCCAATCCAGGGCGGCGTAAGGGCTGGCGGGGCCGTACCAGTCGTGATTGCCCGGTGCGATGAACACCCTGGCGTTCATCCGGCCCAGCGCGTCCCGCAGGGCCTCCGCCGTCTCCCGGTAGCAGTCCGTGCTGTCCAGCAGGTCGCCGGACAGCAGCACCAGAGGAATGCCGTTTTCGTTGACATAGTCCGCCAGACGTCCCGGCAGCGCGCGGCTCTCCCGACGGCGCTCCGCCGCCCGCTCCGGCGGCAGGGCGGAAAAGGGACTGTCCAGATGCAGGTCTGCGGCGTGGAGGAATTTGAACATACTGTACGCTCCTTTTTGCCGGGGAGACCCCGGCGGGTCTGCGGAGGGTCCCCCCTCCCGGGGGATGGGGGCTTTTTCCCCTTTGCGGGGAACTGGAGGTGGGGGGGGGGGGGGGGGGGGGGGGGGGGGGGGGGGGGGGGGGGGGGGGGGGGGGGGGGGGGGGGGGGGGGCCCCCCCCCCCCTATAAACACAACCTAGCCCACAAAGACAAACTAAATTATG
>NZ_JBQHUP010000041.1:0-21929 GCF_052065175.1 Dysosmobacter sp. HCP28S3_G4
CAAGTGCAAGGTTTTTACCTGATTCTTGCGTTTTTTGATACTCTTATCATATCACAAATCAGCCTCAACAGCTTGCACTGTAAGGATTTTTCAATTATTCAGCAGACATTAGTATACAACAGTCCATCAGAAAGAAAAAGCAGGTATTTTTCTGATATTATCAGGAGATATCTTGTGATCAGGAGGAGCAATCTTCTAGTATGAAGAAAAGCGTGTTTTTTACCTGAGAAAGGGGCAGATGATCCTTGAATACCGGCATGAAATACTTCCTGGTGCTGGCCGAGGAAGGCAGCATCAGCGCCGCTGCCCAGCGGCTGTTCGTCACCCAGCAGGCCTTCTGCGAACAGATGAAGCGGCTGGAAGCCGCCTGCGGCGCGGTGCAGGGCCGTTACACTTGCCCTCTGCGGCGCCGGAGCCAATGCAATCAGCAGCCTCCAGCGGTCATGTTCCCTTTCGCAAACCTCATCGCACTGTTTTTATGGAATCGTTTCTATTTGGTCAAAGCAAACTTTGCACACCTGTCCAGCAGTTTCTCTTGCGCAAAAATCGCTGTGCGCCCGTCCCTGTCGGAGCCTGGGTGCAGGATCTCCGGATAGACCTGCCCTGAAAATCACAGAGGGGCGGCAGCAGCCGCCCCTCTGTCGGGTTCATTTGGGAATCGTATCTTAGCAGATGATGGTGCCGGCGTTGCCCTTCAGGGCCTCCACGGACTTGTCGGGGGTGGTGATGATGCACCGGCGGCCGGGACGGGCCTCCACGAAACGGATGGCGGCCTCCACCTTGGGCAGCATGGAACCCGCGGCGAACTGGCCCTGACGGACGTACTCCTTGGCCTCTTCCACAGTGATCTTGTCCAGGGCCTTCTGGTCCGGCTTGCGGAAGTTGACGTAGCACTTCTCCACGGCGGTCAGCATCATGAAGATGTCGGCGTCCAGGTCCTGGGCCAGCCGCTCGGAGGCCAGGTCCTTGTCGATGACTGCGGCGATGCCGTCCAGGTCGCCGTCCTTGTCGCGGAACACGGGGATGCCGCCGCCGCCCACGGCGATGACGGTGTGACCGGCGTCCATCAGGTCACGGATGGCCTTCAGTTCCACGATCTCCTTGGGCAGCGGAGAGGCCACCACGCGGCGCCAGCCGCGGCCGGCGTCCTCTTTCATGATATAACCCTTTTCCTCCTCCAGCTTCTTGGCCTCTTCCTCGGTGTAGAACGGGCCGATGGGCTTGGTGGGGTTCTTGAACTTCGGATCCTCGGGGTCCACTACCACCTGGGTCACCATGGCCACGGGAGAGACCGTGCCGCCCTTGAGGCGCATGGCCCGCTGCAGGCCCTGCACCATGTGATAGCCCAGCATGCCCTGACTCATGGCGCCGCACACGTCGAAGGGCATGGCGGGAGTGATGTTGGCGCTGGACTCATTCTGCATCACGATGCCGCCGATCTGCGGACCGTTGCCGTGGGTCATGACGACCTTGTAGCCCTGCTGGATGATGTCAGCCACCTCATCCGAGGTGTTGTCGATGATGCGCAGCTGGGTCCGTGCGTCGGCCAGCTTGCCGTCGATGGTGAGCGCATTGCCGCCCAGAGCGATGACGATGGTCTCCATAATCGAAGTCCTCCTTCATAAAATTTGATCACAGTTGATCGTGAAAGGTTGGCCCCCCGGCGGGAGGAAAGGAAGCACCCGCCGGGGGAAGGTGAAGATACGGTATCAGATGTTGCCGATGGTGGCCACCATGACCGCCTTGATGGTGTGCATGCGGTTCTCGGCCTCATCGAAGACCTTGGACTGCGGGGAGAGGAACACCTCGTCGGTGACCTCGCGGATGTCGTAGCCCAGTTCCTGCTGAGACTTCGCCATGGTGGTGTCGAAGTCGTGGAAGGAGGGCAGGCAGTGCATGAAGATGCACTCGGGATTCTCGGTGGCGGCCATGACATCCTTGGTCACCTTGTAGGGGGTCAGCAGCTTGACGCGCTCGGGGATCTTGTCCTCCTCGCCCATGGAGGCCCAGATGTCGGTGTACAGGGCGTCGGCACCCTTCAGCAGGGAGATGTCCTCACCGTACTCGATGACGGCGCCGGTCTCCTCGCCCACCTTTCTGCAGTAGTCCAGCACTTCCTGCGCGGGAGCCAGCTCCTTGGGGCCCCAGCCCACATAGTGGATGCCCAGCTTGCAGCAGATGTACATCAGGCAGTAGGCCACGTTGTTGCGGGTGTCGCCGCAGAAGACCAGCTTGCACTTGCTCAGGGGCTTGCTGGTGTTCTCGCTCAGGGTCAGGATGTCGGCCAGAGCCTGGGTGGGATGGTCCACGTCGGTCAGACCGTTCCACACGGGAACACCGGCGTGCTGGGCCAGGCCCTCCACCACCTTCTGGTCATAGCCGCGGTACTCGATGCCGTCATAGAAGCGGCCCAGGACCTTGGCGGTGTCGGCCATGGTCTCCTTCTTGCCCATCTGAGAGGACTTGGAGTCCAGGAAGGTGACATGGGCACCCTCGTCATAGGCGGCTACCTCGAAGGCGCAGCGGGTACGGGTGGAGGTCTTCTCAAACAGCAGGACGATGTTCTTGCCGCCCAGCAGGTTGGTGTGGATACCGGCGCGCTTCTTGGACTTGAGGTCAGCGGCGAGGTTCAGCAGATAGCGGATCTCATCGGGAGTGAAATCCTTCAGCGTGAGAAAAGAGCGGCCTTTCAGATTGACGGGCATGGTAAATTCCTCCTGTTTTGTATTTCAAAGATTTTTCAGCGTTTTTCCCGTGGGGAAAGCCTGGCGATTGATCATTCAGACAAAGCCCTGTCCTGTTTGGGGATCAGGGAAAGCGTGCTCCGGATCCGGATGACTGCGGCATCCTAATATAAAAAGTAAGGGCAGTCCGGGCCGGCCCGCGCTCCACGGGCTTCTATCATTGAGAATATCGTTTTATCCGGCTGTCTTCAAGTTTGAATTCTTATTTGAAATTATAAATATAATCAGTTTTTATTTGCTATTTTTATAAATCAAAACCCTGATTTTCCGGCCTCATCAAAATTTATTTGTGATATGCGGCATTTTCTGTTATAGTAAGCAACAAAAGGGGGTATGGGAATGAGCTATACCGTTTCAGATTTCTATCACACCTACTATGATTCTCTGAAGATCGTGGCGGGCAGCGGCGGCATGTCCCGCATCATCCGGGACTGCGACATCCTGGACTACGAGCTGCTCCCCACCCTGAAGGACAAGTTCTTCCACACGAATTTTCACGAGGGCCAGCTGGTGCTGACCACCTTCCTCTACGCCAGGGACAATCCCTTCGCCATTCTGGACGCGGTGAAGCACCTCTACCTCAAGAAGACCGCGGGACTGGTGATCCGGAACGTGCTGAAGCTGCCCATCCCGGAGTCCGTGGTCCGCTATGCCGACGCCCGGGACTTCCCCATCTTTCTGGTGGGCTCGGTCAGCGCCTCGGACGACTCCATCAACGTCTCCTTCGAGAGCATGATCTGCACTATCTACCACCGGAACGAGCGGCTGAAGGACATCGAATATGTCAAGAACGTCCTGTCCGCCGTTCTGGAGCGGGAGCTGCCGCCGGGAGAGATCCGCCAGCACGCCCTGGAGCTGAATCCCTCCTTTAACAGCCAGTATTTCTGTCTCTACCGGACCTTCGACGAGCTGACCGCCTCCGCCCAGATCCAGGCGGACATCGACCGCTACCGGCAGGAGGGATTCGTCTCCTGTGAGGACTTCATCTGTGAGTTCCGGGGCGGCATCCTGCTGGTGAAGTCCCGGGAGTACATCTCCCATAAGGAAAAAACCACCCTCTCCGACGCCTTCTTCGGGAAGAAGGTCCAGGCCTGCGCCGCGGTACACGGCGGCGTCAGTGAGCTGCACAACACCCTGACGGAATTCCGTCAGGCGCTGACGGAAGCCATCTGCGCCGCGCGCTACAGCGCCGCCCACCACGGCGGCTACTGCGACTACAGCGGCCTGGGCCTGTACCGGCTGATCTTCACCTGCTGCCAGAACAGCGACATGCAGCGGTTCAGCCGATCCATCCTGCTGCCCATTGAGGAGTACGATCTGGAGAACAAGACCAATCTGCGGGAGACGCTGAAGGTCTACATTGAGACGGATTGCAGCGTTCCGGAGACAGCCCGCCGCCTGGCCCAGCATGAGCAGACCATCCGCTACCGGCTGGGGCGCATCTACGACATCACCGGCCTGGACCACCGCTCGGAGGCAGCCCGGGAACAGCTCTCCGTAGCGGCGAAGATCCACATGGCCAATGAGATGCTCCAGCAAGGAGCAAGTCCGTCCGTGCACGAAGATGCGGTCCTCTGACCGCGCGGCATCCATAGGGCAGAATCAGGCCCGGCCTGCTTGAGAAGGGAAAGCTCTCAAACAGGCCGGGCTTTGCTGAGGAAACACAGTTATTGGGTCTTCTTCGCCTCCAAATAGTCGTTGAGTTCAGAATTGAGGATATCGGTGATGAACATATGTCCGGGGGCGTGGGTGATGACGATGGGAGGCTTGGCGTTCTCCACGGCCGCCTGGGGCGTCACGCCGCAGGGCCAGAACACCGGGATCTCCCCCTCGTAGATGTCCACCGGATCGCCGTAGTCAGGCTTCATGATGTCCGCCACGCCCACTTCGGCGGGGTCGCCCATATGGACGGGCGCGCCGTGGACGTTGGGCATCTTCACTGTGATGTCGTAGGCCTTTTGGGCGTTCTCCGGCGTCATGGGCCGCATGGAGCAGACCATGGGGCCCTCAAAGGGACCGGCCTTCACCGTCTGGATGTTGGTCTTGAACATAGGCACGTTCCGCCCCTGGGCGATGTGCCGCACCTCAATGCCGGCGGCCATCAGCGCCTCCTCGAAGGAGAAGGAGCAGCCGATGAGGAAGCCCACATAGCCCTCCTTCCAGTAGTCGGAGGCGTCGGTCAGCTCCTTGGTGAACACACCGTTCTCATAGACCCGGTAGCGGGGGATGTCGGTGCAGATGTTGCCGCCCTCGCCCATGGCGTGGGTCTCCGGCGTGCCCTTGATGATCTCCAGAATGGGGCAGGGGAAGGGATTGCGTTTGGCGTACTCCTCGAAGTCGGCGGCGTAGTCCGGGGGCAGGATGACCAGATTGGCCTGGGCATAGCCCCGGCACATGCCGGCGGTGGGAAAGTCGATGACGCCCTGGCGGATCAGCTGCCGGACTTCAGCGGGCTTGCGGTCTATATAGGGGGTGATGTCAAAGGCCATGATGATTCCTCCTGTTTTGATAGTGTCGCCGTCACATGCCCACGGAGGACCGCAGGGCCCGCAGGGCCGCCCGCTGGGTCAGCAGGGCGTCCTGGGCGTGCTGGATGGTCACCCGCTGGAACCGGAGCTTGTCTCCGGCCTTCAGCTGGGCCAGCAGGCGGAAGTCCGCGGAGATGACGGTGGCGATCTTCGTATAGCCGCCGGTGGTCTGCCGGTCGCAGAGCATGATGATGGGCTTTCCGGCGGCGGGGACCTGGATGGCGCCGAAGGAGATGCCGTCGGAGATGATGTCGCCGGACTCCACGTGCTGGATCACCGGGCCGTCCAGGCGGCAGCCCATCCGGTCGAACTCCGGCGTGACAGTGTAGGTCTGGCCCAGGAAGGTGTCCAGTCCCTCCTTGGTGAAAGCGTCGTCCTGGGGCCCCAGCACCACCCGGAGGATGTACTCGCTCCGGGGCACGAACTCCGGCGCGATGGATCGGAGGCCCAGATTCTTCAGATTCGCCCTGGGGGCGCGGAAGCCGATGACGTCGCCCTTGTTCAGCTTGCGGCCCTCCAGGCCGCCGATCTTGGCCCGCAGGTTGGTGGAGCGGCTCCCCATCACCACGGGGATGTCCAGGCCGCCGGTGAAGGCAACGTACGCCCGGCAGCCGGTCTTGGGGGCTGTAAAGCGCAGCACCTGTCCGGCCTTGACCTGGATGGCCTGATAGCCCCGGACGGGCTGGCCGTCCAGGGTGGGCCCCAGGTCGCCGCCGGTGATGGCGATGCAGTTGTCCTGATCGAACCGCAGATGGGGCCCCAGCATGGTGCATTCCAGCACCGCCTCATCCTCCGGATTGTCCGCCAGGATGTTGGCGATGGAGGCGGCCCGGGGGTCCATGACGCCGGAGACGGACACGCCGAACTGCTGATAGCCCACACGGCCCATGTCCTGGACCGTGGTCAGCAGGCCGGGATTCAATACGGTGATGCTCATTTGCCGCCCTCCTTTCTGGGATGGCGCCCGCAGACGTAGGTGCCTGCGGCCTCCTCCGCCGCGATGCGGTCATACTCCGCCTGGTCGATGGCGTAGAACCGGATGTACTGGCCCGCCTGAGGCAGAATGGGCGTCTCCCGGTCCGGGTCGTACATCCGCACGGGGGTCCGTCCGATGAGCTGCCAGCCGCCGGGGGAATCGATGGGATAGACGCCGGTCTGGGCACCGGCGATGCCCACGGAACCGGCAGGAATCTTCACCCGGGGCGTTTTCAGACGGGGCGTGGCAATCTCCTCGCTCATGCCGCCCAGATAGGTGAAGCCCGGCGTGAAGCCCAGCATGTAGATGAGGTATTCAGTGGAGGTGTGGATCTTCACTACCTCCTCCGGGGTCTTGCCGCTGTGCTGGGCCACGAACTCCAGGTCTGGGCCCATCTCCCCGCCGTACAGAACGGGGATCTCCAGCACGTCGCTGGGCGGGATCTCGATGCGGTCCAGATTGCCCAGCAGGCCCCGGAGCCGCTCCACCAGCGGCTCGTACAGAATGACGCCCGGGTCGTAGTGGATCATCAGAGAGCGGTAGGTGGGCACCGTCTCCACGATGCCGGGGATGCCGCTGTCCGCCAGGGCGATGCTGAACGCCCGGATCTTGGCGTTGATGGCCTCGCTGATCTCGTTGCCGAACTCCACTGTCAGCGAGGTATCGCCTGTAATGAGGAATCTGACGTCGGACATAGGAACTCCTTTCTGTACAGGCCGGAGGGGCCGTCCGGGGACAGGCCCTCCGGTCTGAATGGATGTAGCGGGATCAGGCGAACAGCTTCATGATGCCGGGAACGGACTTGATGCCCGCATAGGCCGCGATGGCGAACACGATGATGCCCAGCACCAGCATCCAGGTGGGGTGCTTGTAGTCCTCGCCCACGATCTTCTTGTTCCGACTGGCCAGCAGCATGACGCCCAGCGTGATGGGCAGGATCAGGCCGTTGACAGCGCCGGCAATGATCAGCAGCTTCGCCGCGCCGCCCAGAATGGCCATGGTCATCGTGGAGAAGGCGATGAAGGCAACCACGAACTGCCGCTCATACTTGGCGATAAAGGGATGCAGCGTCTTCAGGAAGGAGACGGAGGTGAAGGCCGCGCCCACCACGGAGGAGATACCGGCGGAGAACAGGCACAGGCCGAACATCCGGTAGCCCAGATTGCCGGCCGCCAGCCGGAAGGCCTCGGCGGCGGGGTTGCTGGCAGCGATGATGGCGTCGGCGTTGGCGGCGTTCCACTGGCTGCCCACCATGCAGGTGCCCAGAACCGCCAGGAACAGCAGGATCCGGACCGCGCCGGAGGTGCAGACGCCCTGAAGAACGCTCTTGCGGACATGGCCCACATTTTCGCTGCCGGAGATGCCGGCGTCCATCAGACGGTGGGCACCGGAGAACGCGATGTAGCCGCCGCAGGAGCCGCCCAGCAGGGTGGTGATGCAGACGAACATGGTGGGCAGTTCCCCGAAGGAGACCGCGCCCTTGGCCACCTCGCCCAGCGGCGGCTGGGAGATGACGGCCACCACCGTCACGGTGATCAGGATCACGGCGGCCAGCACCGTGGCCACCTTATCCATGATGGTCTTGGCGTTTTTGTTGATGAAGATAATGATGCCCAGGCAGCCGGCCACCACGGCGCCGACCTTTTCATTCAGGCCGAACATGGCGTTGAAGCCCAGGGCCACGCCGCCCACGTTGCCGATGTTGAAGGCAAGGCCGCCGATGGCTACCAGCACGGCGACAAAGATACCCAGGCCGGGCAGTAGCTTGTTGGCCACATCCTGCGCGCGCATTTTACTCACGAACACCACGGACCAGATATTCATCTGCGCGGTGATGTCCATCAGGATGACCAGCAGAATGACCATGATCAGCTTGGCGCCATACTGGGCGGTAAATTTGGAGGTCTGGGTCAGAAAGCCGGGGCCGATGGCGGACATCGCCATCAGGAATGCCGCGCCGAACAGAACGGAGCGGCTGGGCTTCGCCGCTGTTTGATTCAGACTGGTCTTGGGTTCCTTCTCACTCATGGATATACCTCCCTCAATATTTGATCTTACGTACTTTTCGTCACACGATCTCCGCGATGGGGGCGATGGTGATTCCCTCGCTCTCCAGCGTCGCCCGGATGTTCTTCACGAACTCCACCGCCGAGGGGTTGTCGCCGTGGACACAGATGGAGTGGGCGTCGATGGCGACCTCCTCACCGGTGATGGCCGTCACCTTGCCCTCTGTGACCATGCGGACGGTGCGGGCAATGGCCTCGTCCTTGTCGTGGATGACGGCGCCGGGCTGCTTCCGGGGCACCAGGGAGCCGTCTGCCTGATAGGCCCGGTCGGCGAAGACCTCGCTGGCCACCCGCAGGCCCAGCTGCTTTCCGGCCTCCAGCATCTTGCTGCCCGCCAGACCCATGAGAATGATGTCCTTGTCCACCTCAGCAATGGCCTCCGCGATGGCCATGGCCAGATCCATGTCCTTGGCGGCCATGTTGTACATGGAGCCGTGGGGCTTGCAGTGCTGCACCTTCACGCCGTTGGAGGCGGCGAAGGCCATCATAGCGCCCAGCTGGTACTTCACATAGGCCTTGACCTCTTTGGGGGAACAGGCCATGTTCCGGCGTCCGAAGCCGATGAGATCGGGATAGCCGGGATGGGCGCCCACCGCCACACCGGCGGCCCTGGCGGCGGCGATGGTCTTGTCCATGACCAGGGGATCACCGGCGTGGTAGCCGCAGGCGACGTTGGCCGATGAGATGTGGGCGATGACCGCTTCGTCCATACCGATGGTATAGGCGCCGAAGCTCTCGCCCAGGTCGCTGTTCAGATCCACTTTGTACATAAGATTCCCTCCTCAAAAAGTTTCTGCCTTATTAATAGCAATTCCTGTGCCAAACGGTTTTATCCCGCTTTTCTGTCGTTTGAGATCGAAAAGCGTCTGATCTTCAAACTTATTGAGCGTAAAAAAGCGCCCGGATGTGCATTTCCGCACATCCGGGCGTTCAAAATCGCACGTTTTACTCCGGCGTTCCGTCCCCGTCCAGCCGCCGCTTCAGGGTGAACCGGGTGCAGCCCAGCAGCTGGGCCGCCCGGGACAGATTGCCTCCGGCCAGTTCCATGGCCCGGTCGATGTAGGTCCGCTCGAAGGTCTCCACCTCTTTTTTCAGATCCACCGGGCCGCTGGCCAGGTCCCGCATGGGGAAGGCCGGACCGGAGGGCTGCGGAAGGGTGCCGCTCTGTGGGATCAGTCCGGCGTTCTCGCCGGTCAGCAGCTCTCCCCGGGCAAAGAGGACGCTGCGCTCCATGACGTTTCGCAGCTCCCGCACGTTCCCCTTCCAGTAGTGGTTCTGCAAGGTCTCCATGAAATCCGGGTGGATGCCCCGGAGGGACTTGTTGAATTTCCGGTTGAAGTGCTCCAGATAGTACTGGCACAGCACGGGGATATCCTCCCGCCGCTCCCGCAGGGGCGGGATGTGGATCTGCATCACGTTCAGCCGGTAGTACAGGTCCTCCCGGAAGGTGCCCTTGCGGACCTCCGCCTCCAGGTCCCGGTTGGTGGCGGCGGCCACCCGGACGTTGACCTCGATGTCCCGCAGGCCGCCTACCCGCTTGAAGCTGCGGTCCTCCAGGAAGGTCAGCAGCTTCGCCTGCATGAACAGGGGCAGCTCGCCGATCTCGTCCAGAAAGACGGTGCCGCCGTTGGCCAGCTCCATCAGGCCCTTCTTGGCCTTGGCCGCTCCGGTGAAGGCACCCTTCTCATAACCGAACAGCTCCGACTCCAGCAGATTGGACGGGATGGCGCCGCAGTTGATCTTCACCATGGGCTTGTCCCGGCGAGAGCTGCCGTTGTGGATGCTGTTGACCACCACTTCCTTGCCGGTGCCGGTCTCGCCGCAGATCAGCAGGTCCACATTGTCGTTTTCCGCCAGGATCCGGATGTTCTCCCGGATCTGGGCGATGGCCTGGCTGCACCCCAGCATCTTGTGGGGCCGCAGCCGCATCAGCTCCAGACTGCGCCGCCGGGTCAGCTGCTCCATCCCCCGGCTGATGATCAGGTCCACTTCCTCCAGGTCGAAGGGCTTCTGCACATAGTCGCTGACACCCAGCTTCATGGCCTCCACCGCCTGGGACACGGAGCCGTAGGCGGTCATGAGGATCACCATCATGTCCTCGTCGATGCGCTTGAAGTCGCCCACATGCTCCACGCCCAGCTCGCCGCCCAGCCGGTTGTCCAGCAGCACCGCGTCGGGAGAGAACTGCTCAGCCAGGGCCAGCCCCTCCTGGATGTCCGCGGCAGACCGGGGCTCATATCCCAGGTCGAAGAGGCCGCTCTCCAGCGACATCCGGATCAGCGGTTCGTCGTCCACGATCAGAACTTTATACTTCATGATGGATACCTCCTGTTCCGTGGAAGATCAGGATCGCCCGGGTCCCCTGACCGGGGCTGGTCTCAAACCGCAGCCGGCCGCCGTTCTGCTCCGCCAGCCGCTGCGCGATGGGCAGGCCAAGGCCGCCGTCCTCTCCCCGCAATGCCCGGAGCAGCTTCTGCTCGTCCATGCCGGGGCCGTTGTCCTCCACCATCACCGTGACGCCGTCCTCTCCGCAGCGGCCGCACAGCCGGACCCGGCCGCCGTTGGACAGGGCCTTGATGCTGTTGTTGATGAGATTGATGAGGATCTGCCGCAGCTCCTGCTCGTCCGCCAGGACCCACAGATCCTCATCAATCTCAATGGACAGAGTGACGCCCTTGTTCTCCGCCACCTTGGAGTAGAGCATCCCCATCTCCTCGCTGAGGGCGTTGAGGGCCACGGTGGTCTTCTCGCTCTCCCGCTTCCGGGACACGTTCAGCAGATTCTCCACCAGCAGATTGACCCGGTCCACCTCCCGCAGCATCTCGCTGCACAGCAGCTGGTCCCGCTGGTCGGCCAGCTTCCGGCCCACCACCTGGAGCCCTGCCCGGATGCCGGCCAGGGGATTGCGGGCCTCATGGGCGATGTCCGCCGCCAGCTGGCCGGTATAGGCCAGCTTTTCGTCTCTGCTGAGCTTCTCCTCCATGTGCCGCTGATAGGTCACGTCGTCGATGGTGTACAGATTGCCCCAGTCCCCGCCGTCTGGATGGCGCAGCGCCCAGGCACCCAGCTCGTAGCTGTGCCACTTGCCGTCGGCGCCCCGCAGACGGGCGGCGGTGGGAAGCACCGCGTCCTTCCGGGCCATCTCGTTGAGGATGGTCCGCAGGTCCCGGCCCTGTTCGTCCACCTCGTCTGTCTGGTCCAGCATGGCCTCCGCCCGGGCGTTGCGGAAGATGACCTCCCGCCTGCCGTTCCACACCACCACGCCGATAGGCAGGTTCTCCACGATGCTCTCGTTCAGGGTCTTGACCCAGGACAGCTCGTCCGTATAGTCCCGCAGGCGCTCCATCATGGCCTGGAAGGCCGCGGCCAGCTCCCCCACCTCGTCCCGGCGCCGGGTGTACTCCCGCACCAGATCCTCCGAGTGCTCCGGCACCCGGCTGATCCGGGTGCACAGCCGGCTCAGTTCCGAGATGGGGCTGGAGATGTGATAGGCGATGAGCACGCTGAACTGCACGATGATCAGCAGCATGGCCAGCGCCCCCAGAATGACGTAATGCTGCTCGTCAATGAAGGCGTTGTTCAGGGCCTGCCGGTTCATGGAGCAGACGATCCGCCAGCCCAGGCGATTGTCGCTGCTGTCCTGGAGGACCAGTTCGTCCCCCGAGACCTGACGGCGGCTGAACAACAGCGTCCCGTCCCGGTCATAGATGAACAGATCCTCTCCCCGGTAGGTCTCCTCGTATTTTTTCACCAGGGCCGCCGGGTCCTTCCAGTAGCCGCCGGCGTCGATGTCGGCGTTGATATAGGCCACCAGCGCCTGGGCGTTGACCCCCTCGCTCTCCAGCTTGATCTTGTACTCCATCTGATAGAAGACCGCGAACAGTCCGGCGATGGCCACCAGCGTGATGCTGACGAAGGGGATCAGGATCTTGTTCTCAATGCTGAACAGATTGCGCTTCTTCATGGCGTTGGCCCTCCCCGGCGCCGGTCGACGGCGGAGACCAGGAACATGGCCGCTGTGGACAGCAACACGCCGAACATGGCCGGATGGGCCGACATCCCGCCCCGGTAGTAGATGGGATAGAACACCGTGATGGACAGCACGCCCGCCGTCAGACAGGCCCAGACGCCCCGCCGGGTGATCTTTTTACTGACCAGCGTGCCGTACAGCGGCGGGAACAGCAGGATGCCCACCACGCCCCAGATGTCGCCGCCGTAGGACAGCGTGAACAGCGGCGGGTCCAGCGTCAGGATCATGGACAGGGTGCCGCACAGCAGAATGGCCATCTGTCCCAGAAACACCACCCTCTTCTCCGGCAGGGGCTTGGGGCTGATGGAATTCACCACGTCATAGGAGAAGGAGGAGGCGATGAGCAGCAGCTGGGAATTGGCGGTGGAGATGCAGGCGCCGATGACAGAGAACAGGAAGAAGCCGCTCCAGGGGGAGTACAGCTCGTTGTTGATGAGCCGGACGAAGATCTCATCGGTGGTCTCTTCGGTGGCGAGGACGGGCACCAGCACCCGCATCCCCAGGCCGATGAGCACCAGCATGAGGATGATCCCCACCAGCAGAACCAGGGAGCACAGCACCGTGTTCCGGGCGGTGCGGTCGTCCTTGGCGCCCAGCAGACGCACCACGTACTGGGGATTTGCGGCCAGTCCCAGGCCCCAGCCGAAGAACATGGACAGGCTCACCAGCGGGGTGTACCGGTCGGAGAACAGCGTGAACAGGCCGCCGGGCTGGGTGGGCTGGCTCATGCCGCTGTGGGCATAGCCGGAGATCTGTCCCGCCTGGGTCAGCAGGGCGCTAAGGCCCCCGGCTCTGGACAGAATGGTGCCGCAGATCACCGCCAGTCCCAGCACCAGCAGGATCAGATTGAACACGTCCGTCCGCACCACGGAGCGGTAGCCGCCTAGAGTGGTGTAGAGGATGAACAGGTAGACCATGCCCACCGCCAGGGGATAGGGGATGTCGAAGACCGCCGAGGCCACGGTGCCGAAGCCCTTATACTGGGAGACCAGGTACAGGATGTACACCAGCATGAAGATGACGCCGTAGACGCACTGAAGCGCCCGGGAGCCGTAGTGGACCCGGAAGAACTCCGGCACGGTGATGACGTCGGTCTGGTGGAGCCGCCGGGCCACCAGCGCCAGCAGAAAGGCGCCGAAAAACCAGGGCGCCACGGAGTAGATCAGCACGGAGATGCCGTCCTCGTACACGCTGCTGGTGAGGCTGAGGACGGTGATGGCCGACACCCAGGTGCCGGTGAAGGTGCAGATGCACAGGGGCAGGCTCACCGACCGGCCGCAGATGAAATAGTCCCGCATGGAGCGCCCCGCGCGGAGACTGTTTTTGCCGATGATCATCAGTACCAGGGAGTAAATACAGAAATAGAGGAGGTAAAGAGCGGTCTTACTCATCATTTTCAGTCCTCACTTTGGCTGTTCCGTTGAAACCCCATGTTTCGGCCTCTTTCTTCTGATTATAGGAAAAAGCGGCCCCGAAGTCAATCGCCGGAAACCGGCGGTTCGGCGGAGGACGGGCAGCAAAAAGCCCGGTCCAGTCTGTACTGGACCGGGCTTTTGTCAGGATCCGGGCATTCCCGGCGGGCGTCTCCATCCTCAAAGGCCGGTCTGATACAGTGGGATCACGTTGATGACCGGCTCCTCATAGGGGTGCACCGCCTTTACCGCCGCCACGGTCTCCTCCACCTTCCGGGTCAGACAGGTGGCCTCCACCTTGTACTCCGGCTCCACGCTGATCTTCCCTTCAGCGCCCAGGTAGGGCGAGGTCCCCGCCAGCGGCCGCCAGCAGCTGGTCACCCGGCTGTAGGACAGGCAGCAGTCGTAATTTCCGATGTGTCCGGCATCCGCCCGCCGCAGCGCCTCCCGCAGCGGTTCCAGATGGGATTCCGGAATATAGATCTCCAGCTTGCAGTACGGAAACTCCGGCATGGCCATTCTCCGTTCTCACTGCTCCAGGGCGTCCAGGCGGTCCAGGATGTCGTCGGCCAGGTCCTCCAGCGTCTCATGCCGCTCGCCCCAGGCCTCATAGGCCTCGCTCTCCATGTCCCCCGGCTCCTGCTCGTCCAGCTGCGCGATCTGCTCCCGGATCTCCCGCAGCCAGGCCAGCAGCTGGTCCCGGCTCATGCCGTCCAGGTCCGGCATCTCCTCCTCATGGGAAAAGTTGATGATCTCCGCCATAAAATCCTCCTCACTTTCCGCATTGTCTGCTCACGCGCATCCATGTATGATTTATGATTGTACCACACTTCCGCCCGTTTGCAATCCATTCCGGCGGATTTCTTTCCAGGCTGTTGCAGTCCTCTCATTTTATTCATTCCATTTTTTAATGCTTTCGCCATGGAAATTGCCAAAATTACATGGTCGGTTTTAGCCATTCCTACGAATTCCGCTTCAGCTATTGCAAAGGGATTTGGGCGTATAGTATAATTTTTATGTGTCATTGTTAAAAAAATGACATGAAAACTGCTAGAGCTTGGAGAGGAGGCCCCTTATGCTGGACGCATCGTACTATGAAAAAGCGGATGAGATCATCGCGCGCTACACGGCCGAAGAACGCTCCCTGATCCCCATCATCCAGGATGTCCAGGAGACCTATCACTATCTGCCCCCGGAGCTTCTGGGGTATATTGCCCAGAAGATCGGCATCACGGAGACCAAGGCTTTCAGCGTCGCCAGCTTCTATGAGAACTTTTCCTTTGAGACCAAGGGAAAATACGTCATCCGCGTCTGCGACGGCACCGCCTGCCATGTCCGCAAGGCCATTCCCGTACTGGAGTGCCTGCGGAAGGAGCTGGGCCTCAGCGAGACCAAGCACACCACGGACGATCTGCTGTTCACCGTGGAGACGGTCTCCTGTCTGGGCGCCTGCGGTCTGGCGCCGGCCATCATGGTCAACGAGCATGTCCACTCCAAAATGACGCCGGAAAAGGCGAAGGAGCTCCTGCGGGAGCTGCGCGCCCAGGCAGAGCAGGAGGCATAAGTCCGGTTCCCCGTTCCCCTGCGGAAATAGAACAATTGGCGCAGAGCCAAGAGGGATGGTAGCGTATGAGAATGGAAAATCACACGGACCTGAAGCAGGTCCGTCTGGAAGCACAGAGAAAGCTGAAGGAGACCACCTGCCGCGTTCTGGTCTGCGGCGGCACCGGCTGTCTGGCCGGCGGCTCCGACAAGATCTACCGCCGTCTGCTGGAGCTGGCGGCGGATCAGCCCCGGGTCTCCGTGGAATTCGGCCCGGAGATCGCCCACACCAGCATCCACAAGAGCGGCTGTCACGGCTTCTGTGAGATGGGTCCGCTGGTGCGTATTGAACCTTACAACTACTTATATCTGAAGGTCCAGCTGTCGGACTGCGAGGAGATCTTTGAAAGAACCATCCTCCGGGGCCAGCCGGTGGAACGGCTGATGTACCGGCAGGAGGGCAAGCTGTACCCCTCTCAGGAGGATATCCCCTTCTACGCCCGGCAGACCCGTCTGGTGCTGAAAAACTGCGGCCACATCGACGCGGAGCACATAGAGGCGGCGCTGGCGGTAGGTGCCTACGAGGGCTTTGAAAAGGCCCTGTTTGAGATGACGCCGGCCGCCGTGGTACAGACGGTGTACGACTCCGGCCTCCGGGGCCGTGGCGGCGCCGGTTTCCTGACGGGCAAAAAGTGGAAGCAGGTGGCCTCCCATAAGGAGACTGTCCGCTACGTGGTCTGCAACGGCGACGAGGGCGACCCCGGTGCCTTCATGGACCGCAGCGTCATGGAGGGCGACCCCCACCGGATGATCGAGGGCATGATGATCGCGGCCTACGCCGTGGGGGCCCAGGAGGGTTACATCTACGTCCGTGCGGAGTATCCCCTGGCGGTGGAGCGGCTGAAGCTGGCCATCTCCCAGGCGGAGGAGATGGGCCTGCTGGGCGACCACATTCTGGGCACGGACTTCAGCTTCCATCTGCACATCAACCGGGGCGCCGGCGCCTTCGTCTGCGGCGAGGGCAGTGCCCTCACCGCCTCCATTGAGGGCAAGCGGGGCATGCCCCGGGTCAAGCCGCCCCGGACGGTGGAGCAGGGCCTCTGGGCCAAACCCACAGTGCTGAACAACGTGGAGACCTTCGCCAATGTGCCCATGATCGTCCTCCACGGGGCGGACTGGTACCGCCGCATCGGCACACCGGAGAGCCCCGGCACCAAGGCCTTCGCCCTGACGGGCAACGTCTGCCACACGGGCCTCATCGAGGTGCCCATGGGCATCACCCTGCAGGAGATCATCTTCGACATCGGCGGCGGCATCCCCAACGGCAAGAAATTCAAGGCCGTCCAGATCGGCGGACCCTCCGGCGGCTGCCTGTCGGAAAAGCAGCTGGACAGCAAAATGGACTTCGACTCCCTGGCCCGGATCGGCGCCATGATCGGCTCCGGCGGCCTGGTGGTCATGGACGAGGACTCCTGCATGGTGGAGGTGGCCCGGTTCTTCATGAGCTTTACCCAGCGGGAGAGCTGCGGCAAATGCGTTCCCTGCCGGGAGGGCACCAAGCGGATGCTGGAGATCCTGGAGCGCATCGTGGACGGCCGGGGCGAGCCGGAGGATCTGGAGCTGCTGCGGGAGCTGGCGGATATGATCCAGAGCACCGCCCTGTGCGGCCTGGGCAAGAGTGCGCCCAAGCCGGTCATCAGCACTCTGAACGCCTTCGAGGACGAGTACATCCGTCACATCCGGGACAAGCGCTGCCCCGCCGGCGTCTGCTCCAAGCTGCGGGTCTACAAAATCGACCCGGCGCTGTGCAAGGGCTGCTCCCGGTGCGCCCGGGGCTGTCCCGCCGGAGCCATCCAGGGCGTCCTGAAGTCGCCCTACAGCATCGATCTGAACAAGTGCATCCGGTGCGGCAACTGCGTGGAACAGTGCGCCTTCGGCGCCATCTCTGTGGAAAAGTGAGGAGGGACAGGATATGGGATACATGACCATTGACGGGCGGAAGGTGGAATTCACCAACGAGCCCAACGTGCTGACTGTCATCCGGAACGCGGACATCGACATCCCCACCCTGTGCTATCACTCCGAGCTGTCGGTGTACGGCGCGTGCCGCCTGTGCACCGTGGAGGACGCCCGGGGCAAGACCTTCGCCTCCTGCTCCGAGCCTCCCAGGGACGGCATGGTGATCTACACCAACACCCCCCGTCTCATGCGCTACCGGAAGATGATCCTGGAGCTGCTGCTGGCGGCCCACGACCGGGACTGCACCACCTGCCGCAAGAGCAGCGAGTGCCATCTGGAGGAGCTGGCCCACCGCATGGGCGTCACCAGGATCCGCTTCGAGAACAAAAAGGCGGAATACCCCATCGACCTGACCTCCCCGTCCATCGTGCGGGACCCCAACAAGTGCATTCTCTGCGGCGACTGCGTCCGTATGTGCGACAACGTCCAGGCCGTCAACGCCATCGACTTCGCCTACCGGGGCACCAACACCCTGGTGACCCCCGCCTTCAACAAGACCATCGCCCAGACGGACTGCGTCAACTGCGGCCAGTGCCGGGTGGTGTGCCCCACCGGCGCCATCAGCATCAAGACCAACATCGAGGACGTGTGGAGCGCCCTGGCGGACCCGGACACCATCGTGGTGGCCCAGATGGCGCCGGCGGTGCGGATCGCTCTGGGCGACAAGTTCGGTCTGCCCAAGGGTGAGAACGTCATGGGCAAGCTGGTGAACGTCCTCCACCGGCTGGGCTTCGACGAGGTCTACGATACCACCTACGGCGCGGACCTCACCATCATGGAGGAGTCTGAGGAGCTGATGGAGCGTCTGTCCGCGGGCCATCAGGACATGCCGCTGTTCACCTCCTGCTGCCCCGCCTGGGTCCGGTTCTGCGAGAACCGCTATCCGGAGTTCGCGCCCCATCTGTCCACCTGCCGTTCTCCCCAGCAGATGTTCGGCGCCGTCATCCGGGAGTATTACCGGGATCCGGAGATCAACCAGGGCAAGCGGCTGATTTCCGTCTCCATCATGCCCTGCACCGCCAAGAAGGATGAGATCCTCCGTCCGGAGTCCATGACCAACGGCAAGCGGGACATCGACTACGTGCTGACCACCACGGAGCTGGCTGCCATGATCCAGAAGGCCGGCATCCGCTTTGAGAATCTGGAGGCCGAGTCCGCCGACATGCCTTTCGGCATTGGCTCCGGCTCCGGCGTCATCTTCGGCGTCACCGGCGGCGTGACGGAGGCCGTTCTGCGGCGCATCCTGAAGGGCCACAACCGGGTGGACATGGACAAGATCCGCACCAGCGGCGTCCGGGGCGACACGGGCCTGAAGGAGATCACCTTCGAGTACATGGGCAAGGAGCTGAAGGCAGCCATCGTCAGCGGCCTGGGCAATGCGGACAAGCTGCTCCAGCGCATCAAGCGCGGCGAGGTCCACTACGACTTCGTGGAGGTCATGGCCTGCCGCCGGGGCTGCATCATGGGCGGCGGACAGCCGGTGGGCGCCGGTCCCCGGACGAAGAAGGCCCGGGCCAGAGGTCTCTACGACACGGACATCACCTGCCAGATCAAGAAGGCCAATGAGAACCCCACGGTGCTGTCTCTCTACGACACGCTGCTGAAGGGCAAGGAGCATCAGCTCCTCCACCGCAATATGGAGCACTCGTGATCATTCGCCGCCGTCACAGCGGCAAGCCCCGCCCGGGGCCGGTGGCCCCGGCGGGGCTGTTTTTCCGTTCTGCTCCGGCGCGGCCGGAATTTTTCCTTCTCTTGCCCGTTTCCGTGCAATTTCTCCACCCGCGGCGCATATACTGATGGAAATGCCAAAGCGAAGGAGGACACAGAGATGAACAGAACGAGCTGTGGGGATTTGGATGATTTGATTTTTCAGGATGAGTGGACGATCAGTGAACGGTGATCAGAAGCCATATACCCAGCCCGCCCCCGGTCACGGGGCCGTATGAGCGCCGCCGGATGTACCGGCGGCGCTCATTGCGCTGTGTCTCTGTTCAGCCGCTACGGCCCTCCTATTATGGAAAGCCGGACCGCATCCGCGGTCCGGCTTCTGATCGTTTATTCCTGGTTCCGCAGCAGGAACGCCTCCGCCGGCAGGGCGTCGGCCAGACCCAGCAGCGTGCGGTTGAAGCCCCCCGCGTAGTCGAAGGGCTGATCCTCCACCAGGGAGACCCCCATCTGTCGGTCCGGGATGGACAGCGTGATCCGTGTGCCCTTGCCCTCCCGGGACTCGGCCATCATGGAACCGCTGTGCCGGTGGGCGATGAGCTGGCATAGCAGCAGGCCCAGGCCCAGCCCGTGAGGCGGCATGGTCACCAGATCCTTCTGGAGATAGCGGTCGAACAGATGGGACCTCAGCTCCTCCGGGATGCCGCAGCCGGTGTCCGCCACGGTAAGCAGGACCCGTTTGGCGGAGAACTTCAGCTCCACCGTCACCTTTCCGCCCTTGGGCGTAAACTTGAAGGCGTTGGACAGCAGCTGAAAGACGAGCTGCTCCAGCGGATCTGTGCTGACGGCGCAGACGTAGGATGGCTTCTCACACTGGAAGGAAAAGTCCAGATCCAGCAGCTTGGCCAGTGACCTGCACTGGTCGCAGATGTTTTCCACAAGTCCCACGATATCCCTGTCCTGCAGAGGGAAGGGCTCCTCGCTGCTCATATAGGCTGCCACGGACAGATTGTTCACCAACCGCAGGAGCCGGTAATAGCTCTGATCCAGAATAGCGGCCCGGGTGTCCAGCGACGGGTCTTCTTCCCGTGCGGAGGCCGGAGCCAGCGCCGCTGCCGCGAAATGCAGGTTCCCCAGGGCGTAGCGCAAATGGGTAGATATCTCCGGCAGCAGATGCGACAGCAATTGGGTTCTCAATTGGATCAGATCATCGTTTTCCATGGAGAGGACTCCTTTCAGGTTCTGGAAAGACGGGTTTGCTCTGATATAGCATTCACAGGAAGTTCTCCACAAAACCGTGGAAAACTCTCCCTGCATGTCCGCTGCAGGTGGATGTATTCGTATGATAGCAAATCATTTCTGGAAAAACAAGGGATTTTGTCGAATCATGTCAAATTTTGTCGAATTCTTTGCGGCGCTCTGCCGGCGTCTTTCTGGGGCCTCCAAAAAAGTAAAGGTTTGCCTGTCAAAAACGCACAACGCCGCACAGAAAACTTGTTTCATTTTTTACGTAAAAATTGAGGCATTTTTTACGCAACAATGTTATAATTCTGTTATGGGGAGCGGCATTGACTGCCGCGGCAATGGAAAAACAAAACGGAATGATGGAGGCGCTTGCAATGGCGATCAAAGTGGGAATCAATGGTTTCGGCCGTATCGGCCGAGTGGCACTGCGGGTAATGGTGGAGCGCGGCTGCGGCACGTATCAGATCTGCGGCATCAATCTGCGGAATGCGGATCTGGACTATATGGTCTATCAGGTGAAGTATGACTCGGTGTTCAAGACCTTCCAGGGGACTGTGGAGCGGGATGACCGGCATCTCATCATCAACGGCAAGAAGATCCGGATCTACAGTGAGGAGGACGCCTCCAATATTCCCTGGGATGACTGCGGCGCGGAGTACATCATCGAGTCCACCGGCGCCTACTGCACCACGGAGAAGGCCAGCGCCCACTTCAACCACGGCGCCAGAAAGGTGGTCATCTCCGCTCCCGCCAAGGACGGGATCACGCCCACCTTTGTCATGGGCGTCAACCATCTGAAATACACGCCGGAGATGAACGTGGTCTCCAACGCCTCCTGCACCACCAACTGTCTGGCCCCCATGACCAAGGTCATCAACGACACCTTCGGCATTGAGCAGGCCCTCATGTCCACCATCCATGCCGCCACCGCCAAGCAGAAGGCCGTGGACGCACGTGCCGGCCGGGACTGGCGGACAGGCCGCAGTGTTCTGGGCAACATCATCCCCTCCACCACCGGCGCCGCCAAGGCCGTAGGCATGGTCATCCCGGAGCTGAAAGGCAAGATGACCGGCATGAGCTTCCGGGTGCCCACCAACGATGTGTCCGTGGTGGACCTCACCGCCCGGCTGAAGCACCATGCCACCTATCACGATGTCTGCGTGGCCATTGAGAACGCCGCCCACAACAGCATGAAGGGCATCATCTCCTACACCACGGACCAGGTGGTTTCCTCGGACCTGACGGGCTTCAGCGAGACCTGCATCTTCGACGAGACCGCCGGCATCATGCTGGACGACAACTTCGTGAAGCTCATCGCATGGTACGACAACGAGTGGGGCTACACCAACAAGATCCTGGACCTCATCGCCCACATGTACGCGGTGGATCACCAGAATTGAAGGCGAAAAGACTCGCTTTTTGCAACTTTTCTAGCAGATTCCGCCCTTACCCAAGTTGTTCTATTGGCATAAACTGTCCCAAGTGGAATAACGATGTTTTTCGTTGTTCCAACAAGTGAATCCCCCATTCACAATGAAAACACTCCCTTTTCGGTATCACATAGCCGAAAAAGGAGTGTTTTTTATGTTGTTAGACGCCACCATCATCAATGCTCCCAGCTCTACCAAGAATGCGGAGAAAGCCCGAGATCCGGAAATGCACCAGACAAAAAAGGGCAATGAATGGAAATTCGGAATGAAAT